>CBDUUO010000496.1:0-3155 GCA_965370395.1 uncultured bacterium | reverse complement strand
GCGGTACAAATTCAGCAACCGCCAATGAAAGGACGGGCGTAAAGTCCGCCCCTTCTACAACTGCCGCTTCGAATATTTTTTATCTCGGATACGTGTAATACATCAAAACAGCCCTGACCGTCAACACCATAAAAAACGGCCTCCCGCAAATTCGGAAGGCCGTTTTTATCAACAAAGGACAGTTAGAGTGCTTTGATTTTGTAAACCTGGTTGGAATCCGGGTCAATGATATGGACACCACAGGCGATGCATGGGTCAAAGGAATGGACCGTTCGCAAAACTTCCAGAGGTCGCTTTGGATCCGCGACCGGCGTGCCGATAAGGGATTCTTCCACCGGGCCTATCTTGCCATTGGCATCACGGGGGCACAGGTTCCAGGTTGACGGTACGACGTACTGGTAATTTTTAATCTTCTTATTTTCAATATGAACCCAGTGCCCGAGGGATCCCCTGGGAACGTCATTTAAGCCAACCCCCATGCCGCTATTCGGCATTTCATAGGGCTCATAGGTCCGGGTATCACCGTTTTTGATGTTTTCCACCAATTCCATCACCCATGTCTGAATCCGCTCACCAATCACCAAAGTTTCAATTCCCCTGGCGGCTGTGCGCCCAAGGGTTGAAAACAGTGCGTTGGCATCTACTCCCAGCGTCTGCAGGACATTATCAACAACGGGTTTAATTTCCTTGTGACCCCTGGCATAGGCCACCAGAACGCGGGCCAGCGGGCCGACCTCGCAGGGTTCGCCGTCGTAACGCGGGGCTTTGAACCAGGAGTATTTGCCGTCACCCGGTTTGTATTTCGGATTTTCTTTTAGCGGTTTGGTTTCCCCCTCGTAGGGATGTCTGGCCGGGCCGTCCTTATACCAGCCCCGGGTAACATCCTCTGAAACGCGTGCCTGATTGGCCATTTTCACGCCGCCGAGATTGCGTTTCATGATGACGCCCCTGGGCATAAAGAGGCTGTCGGGTTCCTTATCGGATTCGGGAAATTCGCCCCATGCCAAAAAGTTGCTGGTACCGCCGATGGCGCCCCAATCCTTGTAAAAAGATGCGACCGCGAGAAGGTCCGGTATATAGACATTTTTAATGAAATCCTGGGTCTCTTTGGTGATATACAGAAATTCGCCAATGCGGCCCGGCGTTAGATCTCGGACGCAGGTCACACCGCCGACTACCAGTGACTGCGGATGCGGATTTTTGCCGCCGAAAATGGCATGCAGTCGTGCCGTTCGAGCTTGAAGGCGAAGGGCCTCAACATAGTGCGCAGTTGCCATCAAGTTGGCTTCGGGCGGCAGTTTGTAGGCGGAATGACCCCAATAGGCATTGCTAAAAGGGCCGAGTTGTCCACTATCAACGAAAGTTTGAATACGCTGTTGCACGTTTTTAAAATAAACCGTACCTCCCCAGGGCGCATTGCTGACATTGTCAGCCAGCGCGGCTGTTTTCTTGGGATCGGCCGAAAGGGCGCTGACAATATCCACCCAGTCCAAAGCATGCAAATGATAAAAATGAATAATATGATCATGCTGGAACTGGGCGCCCATCAGAAGGTTTCGAATGATGCGGGCGTTTTTGGGTATCTTAACCCCGACTGCATTATCGACTGCCCTCACCGAGGACAGAGCATGTGTGTACGTTCAGACGCCGCAGGAGCGTTGAACAAAATGGTGGGCATCGCGGGGATCTCTGCCCTGCAAAATGAGCTCAATACCCCGGAACATCTGGCCTGAACTCCAGGCATTGACTACCTTGCCTCCGGCTACCTCGACTTCGATCCGAAGGTGACCCTCAATTCTGGTGATTGGATCTATCGTTATTCGCTGTGCCATATGGTTCCTCCCTTTTTTTCCTGGATAGCTGCGCTAAGACTACAGTTCCTCGTAAAACGGTGTAAAGTTATCCCAGAATGCCGGTTCGCTGCAACCGATGCAGGGAGCCCCCGCTTCAACCGGCCAGCTGGTGCCGTCATTGAATTTGGCTACCGGACAGTTGTTATAGGTCTCCGGACCTCGACAGCCGACCTTGTAAAGGCAATAGCCGGCAGCGGCTTCCTCGGAACCGAATTGCTCCACAAATTCCTCATTTTCAAAATGGGCCCGCCGCGGACACTGATCGTGGATGGTTTTACCATAGGCAAACAATGGTCGCCCTAAATCATCCAGGGCCGGAAGTTTGCCGAGCAGGAGGTAGTTGAGGATCGTACCGACGAAATTGACAGGATTGGGTGGACATCCGGCGACGTTAACAGTCTTGATTCCCAGCGCCTCACCGACACTCTTATATCCGCCGGGGTTGGGTTTCGCCGCCTGGATATTGCCAAAGCTGGAGCAGGATCCGATGCAGATCACACCGGCAGCTTTGGTGCAGACATCTTTTCCGATTTCGAGAAAAGTCCGGCCACCGATTTTGCCGTATCCGCCGTCAAATTTGGTGGCAATGGCGCCTTCAACCACGCAGATGAACTTACCCTCGTACTTTTTGACTGCCATATGAAGTTGATCCTCGGCCTGCTGTCCGGCAGCCGCCATAATCGTCTCATGATATTCCATGGAAAGAATCTCAAGAATCAAATCGTCCGGATAAGGGTATTGGGACCTAAGAACAGCCTCAGAACAACCTGTGCATTCTCCGAAATGCAGCCATATCACTGGCGGGCGCTGTGCCGGTGCCGCAAAAACCTCGGCCACCTTCGGCACAAACGACGAAGAAAGCCCCATAGCCGCCGTTAGGAACGTACAGTATTTCATGAAGTCCCTACGGGAGAAACCCTTGCTCTCCAACCTCTCATAAAATGCCTTTTCCGTTTCCATTTACACCTCCTCCTTGATGCGATTAAGGGTAATTCAGTTACTGCCTAACTCATACAACATACAAATTAAGGCTTAGCAGAGGTATTAACTTCCTGATTTAGCAGCCTATTTCCATCGTTTACCAGATCAAAAAAGCTCATTATGTTTGCAAAACCCGAAACACTTAAATTTCAATTGAATTTTGGTGGGACCCCGGAAGGAAAAAAAAATAGTCTAAACTTAAAAAACTGAATAAGATTCTTTTTTTAAGACAAGAAGTTCTAAGTTAAGTCAACGAAAAAGTATGGCATAAACGGCCGGCTCAGCTTTCCTCATTGGTATCCCCATATTCGTCATCCGCAA
>CBDUUO010000495.1:0-3156 GCA_965370395.1 uncultured bacterium | reverse complement strand
AGGGAATCTCAAAGGCCTTACAGCCCTGTTTTTGCCCTTGAAAAGTGTCCCTAAGACCGAAAAACAACTATTATTAGAAGATTTCTTCATAAAATACAAAAACATAGCTTGGTCCGACAAGAACTAAAGCTTGACATTTCCACATCGTATACCCATAATAAGGAAAAGACTTATTATGTTTATTGAAACGACATGGAATAGAAGGAGATTTACAATGTCCAACATAACCTTGAGCGTCAAAGACGAAATCATCAAAAAAGTACGGAAAATCGCTATAGACAAAAACACCACACTTACGGCGATGGTTAGGGATTTCTTAACTTCGATGGCAACCCGGGACGCTCAAGAGAAGAATGAAGCGATCAAGAAACTCCAGGAGTCGTTCAAAACGATAAGCAGAGATATGGGCCAACGGAAATGGACCCGGGAGGCTTTACATGAGCGATAGATTGTTTTTGGACACAAACATCTTAGTTTATGCTTACGACAAACATGAACCCCAAAAACAAAGAAAGGCCCAGGAATTACTGACCGATGGCATCGAACAGGAGAATCTATTCTTATCGGTGCAAGTGCTGGGTGAGTTTTTCAATGTAGTAACTCGGCACATCCCTCAACCCATGACCCCTGACGAAGCCAAAGAGATCATCAATACGCTCAGTATCTTACCTGTACAAGAGATTGATCTGGCTATGGTAAACCGCGCAATCGACACCCACAAAGCGTATCAGATTTCGTACTGGGATGCCTTAATTGTTTCAGCGGCAGAGCGAGCAGGATGCATGATGATCCTTTCCGAAGATTTAAGCGATGGCCAAACTTATCACAAAATCCTGGTGAGAAACCCTTTCAAGGACGAACAAAGGGTTTCATAATCTGACGGTTCTTTTTTATTTTATAATATTAAGAGATCAACAGTGTCCAAATCCTTACGTAAAAAAATAAAAAAAGGTACGCGTGCCGGAAAATTGCGCATTGCCGATCACTGGAATGCAATCAGCATCATCGCCAAAAGTCAAACAAATCCCTTGAAAGCAGTAGCCGAGTTCGTGGAAAACAGTATTGATGCACGAGCAAAACAGATCGTCATCATGAGGGGTAAAAAGAAAGGTGAGTTCTACCTCAAGATCAGCGATGATGGCGAGGGCATACCAAGAGATAAACAAGGTCTGCCCGATTTTCGTCGCGTCGCGACACATATTTGTGATTCTATCAAACGGCAGTTCAAGTCAGAGGGAACAAAGGGGATCCAGGGAGAATTCGGCATCGGTCTTCTTAGCTTTTGGACGGTCGGCCAGAACCTCAGCATGATCAGTTGCGGGGAAGATAGGAAAACTTACGAAATGACTATGGCCAAGGACTCACCGGATTTTTCAGTCACAAAGAAAAGGGTTTTGCTCCCTTTTAAGGGTACGGACCTGATAATCTATCCCCTGCTGCCGGGATTGCGATCTTTGACAGGAGAAAAGATTCAGCGTTATCTTGCCTCCGAACTCAGGGACCGGATAAAAACAGCGGAAGTAACGGTAAAAGTCGTTGATCGTACCGGTAGAAAAGAGCTTATCGTTGTCCCGCGACAATTCACCGGACGACTGCTGCATGACCTGAAACCGGCCAAAACTGCACAGGATGATATCTATCTGGAGCTTTATCTCAGCGATCCGGGTCCCTCAAACCGGGTTGGTTTGTATCGGCGTGGTACGCGGGTACTGCCGTCAATTACTGAACTCGACCATTTTCAGAAAGAACCGTGGACAGAGGGTTATCTGCAAGGCATTGTGGACGTGCCGTTTTTGAATCTCACGCCGGGGACACGTCATGGGATTATCCGCGATGATCATTTTGATGTTTTTTACCGGGCGATGGATCCAGTTGAAAACCACCTGCAGCAAATCATCGAAGACCAGCGCAAAGCTGAAGAGGAGAGATCAAGCCGCCAGATTTTGCGCAGAGTCCAGCGTGCTCTCAAAGAGGCCTTTTTGCGGCTTCCGCAAGAGGAATATGACTGGTTTGATATTTATGGCGGAAAGCTTCAAAAAAAATCGGGGAGTCTTTTTTCCAGCGGACCCATACGTGGAGGTTCCCGTGAAGAAAACGACCGTGAACGTGAGAATCCTGAAGATGTGCCGGAACTGGATGACAATGACACCGGGCAAAAACAGTTCTTTGAATATGCCGGCCCTTTGTTCAGCGCGCTGATTTCACCAAAATCGAGTGTCGTTTCGGTTGACAAGCGCAGGAAATATCGTGTTGTCTGTAGGGACCGCTCCCGAAGGGTCGTTTTGGAAAACCTGGAATATCAATGGGATATTACGGATGGAGAAGGCCATCTCGATGAGAATCACCGTGAATCGATCGTTTTCATTGCACCTCCGGAACCGTGCCTGACAACATTGCAGGTGGTTGTTCGGCAGGGGGATAAAACATGCAGAGATGAGGCCTTGATAACCGTCACCGACTCTCTCATGGATCAATCATCCAAAACCGGAAAAGCGAACAAGGGGCTTCCCGGGTATACCTATCGCCGGGCGCCTGGTGAAATGTGGCGTTCACGATTCGATATTGAAAAAAATGTGATCGTTATTAATAACGGGCACAGGGACTTTGTATATGCCGGCAAACAAAAAATCCGCAAGCTCCGTTATATTTGCCGCCTGTTTTGTAAAGAACTCGTTCTTCACAATTTCTCAGGTTTGCAGACGGACGAACTTCTTGAGCGGATGATCGAGCTATCCTTGTACACGGAAGAGCATTTGAAATAACAAATTTATTCCCTTTTTATTTAACCCCGGATTACCGCAGACTAATGTCTGGCCGACTTGGCCAGACATTATAGTAATTGCCAAAAATACGTTCCGATTGATTTAGCGAATCTTTCAAAAGTCGTTGCGAGCGAAACGAAGCAATCTCTCAGGTTTTCCAAAAGATTGCTTCGTCGCTAAGCTCCTCGCAATGACAGATTATTGGAACAAATTTTTGACAACCGCTATAGCATTACACTGCGCAAGCCTTTTGACCGAAAGACCTGTTTGCCCGAAGGGCTTGCAGTTTTTCCTCGGTCAGCTTGTCCCGAGCAAGCGAAGCGTAGTCGCGGGAGTCGGCCGAGGAAAAGATTTGTCTGTGTGAGTCTGTGTGGGCCTGCCGCGGCATAGCTGA
>CBDUUO010000494.1:0-3156 GCA_965370395.1 uncultured bacterium | reverse complement strand
AGGGTTGCAAATTGTTCTTTGAAAACTGAAGTAAGTTGTTAGATCGAAGGTTCGGCGGATTAATTATTTTATATAGACCCTCGGCACCCGGGCGGTAATGGTGGATACGATTTCATAATTGATGGTGTTAAGCGCTGAGGCCATTTCATCAACGGTTAGGGTTTCATTGCCCTGTTGACCGAATATAACAACCTCGTCACCCATTTGAACGTTTTCGATGCTGCCGACATCTAACAGGGTCAGGTCCATACAAACCCGGCCGATAATAGGGACCCGCTGCCCATGGACTAGCATCTGACCGCGGGAGGATAACAGGCGGCTCAACCCATCGGCGTAGCCCACCGGAACCGTGGCAATGTTGGTTGGCTTTTGGGTTTCATGGGTGATGCCGTAGCTGACATTGAATCCGGCGGGCACTTTTTTTAGATGAATAATCCTTGCCTTTAAAGCCATGGCGGGTTTGAGGGACACCTGTTTTTTGTTGACTTCATCGGAGGGATAGAGCCCATAAATCGCAATTCCCGGGCGCACCATGTCAAGATGGGACTGCGGCATGTCAATCAATGCGGCACTGTTGGCGGCATGTCTGACAGGAGGGTTCAAGCCGTCCTGATGCAGCCGCTTCAAATAATTCATGAAAAGGTGGAGCTGTTTTTTGGCATAGGATTTATCCGCACTGTCGGCAGTTGCAAAATGCGTGAACATACCCTCAAGTTCGAGTCCGTCCAGGCCCGCAATGGCCAGGGTTTCTTCAAGCGCATCCGTGTTTATCGCTGCCGAATTGTCGGGTTTAAAATTTTGCGGCAACAGGCCGAGCCGGCCCATTCCGGTGTCCACTTTTAAATGAGTCTTTATTTTTTTCCCCAGCGAAGCGGTCGTCCTGGATAATTTCCGAGCAGATGCGGCCGTATAAACGCTCTGGATAAGGTCATATTCCAAAAGGTCGGCTGCCAGTTCCGGAAGGGTATAGCCGAAAATTAAAATAGGTGCCTGGATACCGGCTTCTCGAATTTGAATCCCTTCTTCTATTCTGGCTACACCCAGAGCCGCAGCACCATTTTGTAAGGCGCATTGAGCAACTTCAATGGCGCCGTGGCCATAACCGTTGGCTTTGACCACTGCCATAAGCCGGGCTTTTGGATGGGTGATCCGTCGCAGTTCCTTAACATTGTGTGCGATTGCTTTTAAATCGATTTCGGCCTTTAGCAGCGAAGTATCCAAATTCAAACCTCTTTCATTTCAAAATAATCGGTCCCATAGCCTGATAAAGTTCCCTGGCGTGATAGGAGCTGCGGACAAAGGGTCCGCTGGCCACCTCGGAAAAGCCCATCTCAAGGGCGGTGTGTTTCCAATTCTCAAATTCAGCCGGGGGGACAAAGCGCTTCACCGGCAAATGCGCTTTTGACGGCTGCAAATATTGTCCCAGTGTCAGGATACGGCACCCCGCATCTATCAAATCTTTCAGCGTTGAGCGGATTTCTTCAAAAGATTCCCCCAAGCCCAGCATTAAGCCCGATTTGATCGGTAGGTCGGCGGCATGTTTTTGGACACGGGACAGCAATTGAAGTGAACGCCGGTAGCGCGCCTGAGGACGGACGATCGGATACAGGCGGGGCACAGTTTCAATATTATGGTTCAGTACATCCGGATGGGCATTTAGAACCGTCTGGAGCGCCTGCGCATTGCCTTTAAAATCGGGTATCAGGACCTCCACCCTTGCGGATGGAATCTGGCGGTGGACGGCCTCGATGGCCTTGGCAAAAAAACCGGCGCCGCCGTCTGCTAAATCGTCCCGTGTAACGGAGGTGATCACTACATAACTGAGACCCATTTGCCGGGCGGCGGCTGCAACTCGGTCCGGCTCAGCCGGATCAGGCGGTCCTGCAGGTCCCTGTGCGATCGAACAGAACCGGCAATTGCGGGTACACCGGGAGCCCATAATCAAAAATGTGGCAGTCTGTTGCGAAAAACATTCCCACATATTCGGACATTTGGCTTCCTGGCAGACGGTATGCAGCCGATCCTTACCGATTAATTCTTTCACCTTTTCGTATTGCGGACCGGTCGGCAGTCTCTTTTTAAGCCAGCGGGGCTTCTGATGGGGCTGTTGAGGCATGGTTATATTGGGGTTCCGGATTTATGGGTTCCAGGTTCTGGGCTCAAATGAAAAGTTAAATGGTTAAATGGTCGATTCGTTAAATCGTTAAAGATGGATTGAATCATCTGACTAATTGACCATTCAACTAATCAACTATTTAACTAAACACGGCCGGTTAGCGGCTTGACAGTTAAATTTTCCAATATCGGACCTAAATCTGCCCTTTCTTTGTTAAGGAGTTTTATCCCAAATACCGTTTCAAATTGTTTTTTTAAAACGGCACGCACCTTCTGCATTGAAAAATTGTGCGCCGTTTCCTGCTGCATGGTGGTCATGCCCACATCCTGCAAACCGCAGGGCTGTATCCAGGAAAACGGGGTTAAATCGGTGTGGACATTTAATGCCAGACCGTGAAAGCTGATGCCTCTGCGTACGGCGATTCCGATACTGCCCATTTTATGGGGTCCCACCCAGATACCGCGGTTGGCCGGATTGCGCTCGGCGGCAATGCCCCAGTTTTCGGCGGTGCGCAACATCACCTCTTCGAGACCGCCAACGAAATCGACGACTTTTATTCCGGCAGTTTGTAAATCCACGATAGGATATACCACCAGCTGGCCCGGCCCGTGAAAGGTAATGTTCCCACCACGCTCGACCTGAATGACCTGAACGCCGGCTTTCTCAAGAAATTCTTCTGATACCAGCATACATTCCCGCCCGCCTCTGCGCCCGAGGGTAAATACAGGGGGATGCTCTAAAAATAAAACGATGTCGTTTTGCAAGATGCGCTCTTTGCGGGCCATAATTAGATTGACCTGCAGTTCCCAGGCTTCACGGTAGTCGATGCGGTCAAAATCGATGCTCAGCCAGGTTTTCTGATTTTGGATTTTGGATTTTGGATTGCGGATTGAAGATCGATCCTTTTTTGCATGGTGTGGATTATTTAATGTTATTTTTGAATCCGAAGTCGACATAATTATTACTTTGCTTCTTCAATTCGCACCTGATTTCCCGACACCTGACACCTGAAACCTGCATCTTGCACCCCGCAACCCGCA
>CBDUUO010000493.1:0-3161 GCA_965370395.1 uncultured bacterium | reverse complement strand
AGACACAACAAACTACCGCTATCGGAACGTTATTTTGACAAACGCTCTAAAACAAACTTTAGACATCTTGCCGGTAAGCCCACGGTATGGAATTGTGTCGCTGCATACTTGAAACCTCTGCAGGCAGTTTTTCGTGGGAACCCACAATAAGCCATCCATCAGGAGCAAGGGCCTTGATAACTCTTTTCAGGCCCTCTATTTTTAAATGCTCCTTGTAGTAGGTTAAAAGATTGTTTCTTAAAAATATAATATCAAATGCAGATCCGGGAGGATTGCTGAAAATATCCTGAACCTTCCAATCAATGCCTTTTTTAAAAGCTGCCTTTATATCAAAACGATTGCCGCTTTTTCTAATATCAAAATAGTGTGCTTGCATTTCCGGGGGAACTTCCTTCAAACTGCTTTTGGAATACACCCCGGCCCTGGCCTTTTCGATATAGCCGGGATGTTTGTCGGTGCCCGTAATATTAAGTTCGGGCAGATGCGCGTATGCTTGTTTTAAGCGTTGCCAGACGATCCTGAAACTGTATACCTCTTCTCCACGAGCACAACCGGCCGACCATGCCTGTAACCTTTTCGGGTGGGTTTCAATCATGCGGGGCAAAATATCTTCTTCCAGATCAACCCAGAGTTTGCGGTCGCGGAAAAACCGGCTGATGGAAACCGTCATCCTCATTTCACATTCTTTGCGCACCGCCTCGCTTTGCTCCAGCAAATCCAGATAGGTCTTCATGTTAGGGCAATTTAATTCCTGCATATGCCGGGATATGCGTTTTTTTACGCCTTTTCTGACTTTGCGATACCCGGCCCATGAAAAATTTAGCCGATCAAGGAGCTGTCGAAATTGATCGTCATCCATAGACTTAACTTATGTATGTCGGATCAGTTGTTCAAGAAAAAATTCGATACAATGGATTGTTGGAGCTTGGAGTTATGGAGCGTTGGAAATAAATTGATCTGCAGGATCCGAAAATCCTGCCTATGATGAAGTCAAATTACAATAAGCTTGCACAAAGTTTACCATAACGATAATAAAGTAGCTAAAATGTTAACTCCGACGCATAGCTTTTTTGATACGATAATTTATTTTATATTAAATTATTTTGGTATAATTAAATTTCGATATTTTGATTTAATATTACTATATTCAGCGGGTTTAATTGATTTAGACCATTTGTCTTCAAAACCAATTTATGACCCTAAACGAAATCCATTCAAAGCTCATTTTCTACATAAACAATGGAAAACAATCATAGTGTTATCACTAATTGCCATATTCTTTTACAGACCTCTGGCATTTTTAGGCATTGGATTATTGTCACATTTATTTTTAGATTATATTTACATCAAAAAGCATAAATTATAGGAAATGAAGAAGTTTTTCCTTGGGGCATCTCAGCACGATTGACGTCAGAAAACGTACTTGACCCCAAGCTTAAACATGAGGTCCACGGCCGAAAGCTCCTCTAGCGGGATATGGCATGCAATCTTGTGACCTGATTGTATATTGTCCCTTACCTTATTTTTTCCTCTTTAAACTCCAGACGGCCATCTTTTTGTAAAAGCCTAATTACATATAGATGAAAGTTGTCATCGCCAAGGTTTTCATAAAACAGAAAGACATTATCATCCCTGGGTGTATTAGCACTCGCTGTCGTACCGCACATAAAATGGTAAAATCGATGATTGGCATATAGATCGCAGGTGTTTTCAAGTCTCAAAAAGTGATCATGTCCACAAAAAACATATTCAATTTTATGTGAATTTACGAAATCGATTAAACTGCGGGAATTCATAAAAACATCCATATTAGTTCCTATGAGCGGATAATGGGTGAGCACTAGCGACAGGTCGTAAGTCATTCCGTGCAGTTTTTCTTCGATAGTACCCAGGATACTCTCTTCAACAAAGCCGTAATCACTGCGCACGAGATTGTTATCAATGCCGATAAACAGAACCCGTTTCCCGTCAATCGTCAGGAGTTTTAAAAAATTAACATCGGTAAAATTTTCTTTCAGCTTGGTTATTTTCCGATCCAGAAAGAGGTTCTGTTTTTCGGTTTGCCGATGACTGGATGGATAAAGCACCTGTGGATTGTAAACATATTCTTTGAAGAGTTCATGTCCAACGGTGTTTCTTTTGTCATGGTTGCCAATGACGGCCACAAAATGCTCACAATTTATCTTATCCAAAAATCTTCGGGCTTCGGCATATTCGCACTCACGGCCGTCGGTGGTGGTGTCGCCGGTGTCAATGACAATGTCGGCAGGGTAAGAATTGATTTTTTCAAGCAAAACCTCATCATCGCCATCCCAATGGCGCGGGCCGAAATGCAGGTCGGATAGATGTAAAATATTCATAATTCGCATTAGAAAACGTACTTGACCCCAAATTTAAACATGGGGTCCACGGCCGAAAGCTCCTCTACCGGGATATGGCATGCGATCTTGTGACCCGGTTTTACTTCAACCTCGGCCGGATCGCTTTGAACACATATATCACCGATTTTCCTCGGGCAACGCGTGTGGAAGGCACAACCCGGCATGGGATCTATGGCGTTGGGCATGGCCCCTTCCAGTCGAATCTCTCTCTGGTCGATATCAGGTTCCACCACCGGGATGGCCGACAGCAGGGCTTCCGTATACGGATGATAGGGCGGTTCAAACAATTCATCCGGGCTTCCGATTTCACAAAGTCTGCCCATATAAACAATCATGACCCGATTGCAGAGATGGCGTATGACGCTTAAATTGTGGCCGATAAATATATAGGCGATATGGTGCTTTTTCTGAAGATTAAACAGCAGATTAAGAACTCCGGCCTGAACAGAGACATCCAGGCTCGAAATGGGTTCATCAAGGATAATGAGTTCCGGTTCCGTGGCAAAAGCCCTGGCGATACCCACCCGCTGTTTCTCTCCGCCGGAGATCTCATGCGGGTAGCGCGACAGATAGAGTTCAGTCAGATTGACCGATTCAAGCAGTTCAATGGTTTTTTGGCGTCGCTTGGCCTTGGGAACCACGTTATAGAGAGCCAGCGGTCGCGTTATTATTTCTTCAACGGTCTTTTGGGGATTTAAGGTGGCTTCGGGATTTTGAAAAACCATCTGGATCTTGCGGCGCATCTCTTTGCTGCGTTTGCGAACCATCCCGATGTCCTGA
>CBDUUO010000492.1:0-3161 GCA_965370395.1 uncultured bacterium | reverse complement strand
TTGTAGAAAAAAACGCTTGAATAACGCAACGTTTTTTTGACAACCACTATATACCACGAAAGCACGAAAATATAAAAACACGAAATCCAATTCAGCAAGAAAATATTGATTTTACCACCTTGTTTCGATATAAAAAAGCCTCCACCGAAAAAGAAGAAGCCTGTTAATGGGATTCAGCGGAGGCTTTAAGCAAGGAAAACCCGGAAAGGCACTCCTTGAACTCGAACAGGTATGTACCAGTAAAATCCAGGTGGGTCAACTCGGTATCTCAAAATGGTTTAAGCGTTAAATCCATAACAGATAAGGTATGATGATGAAAAATTTGGTTCTTCGGAATCTATTTCTTTATTTGATCATCGGGTGCTTCGCGTTGTTGCCGGTGGGTTCGAATGCAGACGATTCGACTGAAAAACTATCTTTAAAAGACACCATCGAAATGGCCATCGATGCCAACCTGAACCTGAAGCAATCCCGCGAAGAAGTCAAAGCAGCCGAAGAAACCCGCAAGGCGAGCATCACCCGGTTTTTTCCTACCCTCAGTACTTCCTATGACTATCTGCACCGCAACAAAGAACTGACCCAGGAGCTCACCGGGCTTGGGACGGGTCCAGACTTTGTTGTGCGTCCCGATGATCAATATACCTTTGTGACCTCGTTTAACCAACCGATTTTCAGAGGGTTTTCGCTGATTAACCAGTACAGGGTTGCAGACCTGGGGCTCGACGCGGCCGAATTTGGCGAAAAAGTCACCCGACAGGATGTGATTCTGGATGCAAAGAACGCATTTTACTCGGTCTTAAAAGCTGAAAAACTGCTGGGGGTTGTAAAGCAGCGCGTCACTCAGATCGCTGCCCAAAAGGATGTGGCCGAAAATTTTTTTGAGGTCGGAATGTCCCCGCTCAATGATCTGCTGCAGGCCCAGGCATCGCTGGCTATTGCCAGGCAGGATTTTATTGTGGCCCAAAACAACCTTGCGATCGCCAAATCCCAGTTCAACATCATCCTGCGCCGACCGGTAAATGCGCCGGTGAAAATACAGGACATCCTCGACTACTTACCCTTTGTCTATGATTTCAAATATTGTTTGGAAACAGCCAGAGAAAACCGTCTCGAAATCACCCTTGCGGATCTGGAGGTCGAAATCGCCGAAAAAGAAGTAAAGCTGGCCCAAAAGGATTATTACCCTTCGGTCAATTTAAGGGGAAATTATACCCGCACCGGCGATGAATGGAAAGCCAAGGGCGGGGAAGGCATTTCCGATTCCACCAGCTGGGAAATCCAGGCCGTCGCCGAATGGGAATTCTGGCAGTGGGGTCGAACCCATTTTGGCGTAAGAGAAAAACTGCATCGGTTTTCACAGGCCCAGTACCGCCGATCGCAAATCCTGGACAACATTGAACTGGAGGTGAAGACGTCATTTTTACGGACCAAAGAAAGCGAAAAAAATATCATCACCGTCGAAAAAGCAATCGAGCAGGCCAAAGAAAACTTTCGCATAAACCAGGAACGCTTTAAAGAACAGGTGGCCACGACCACCGATGTTCTGGATGCCCAGACCCTGCTGTCGAATACCCTGACCAATTATTTTAACGCCTTATATGATTTTAAGATTTCAAAAGCCACGCTGTTCCGTTCGATGGGCCAGGAAGTGATGGAATGATTGAAGCAGATGCGAAGATCTCAATAATTCGGATGTTCCATGTTCATCGCAATTACGGTATCAAAAAGGCCCTGATTGATATTACCCTTGATATTTCTAAAAACGATTTCGTATTTATAACCGGTCCCAGCGGAGCGGGAAAAACCACCCTGCTAAAACTCCTGTATTTGGCCGAATCGGTGTCAGAAGGCCAGGTCTTGATAGACGGCATGAATCTTTCCCGCGTTCCCCGCAAACGCATCCCATTTCTGCGCAGAAAATTCGGCATCATATTCCAGGATTATAAACTCATCGCCAGCCGAACCGTATTTGACAATGTCGCGCTCGTACTGGAGGCTGCCGGCAAAAAAAGGCGCCTGATTCAAAAAAAAGTCGGAAGCGTGCTTCGATTGGTCGGTATAGAGGATCGACAAAACGCCTTCCCGCCAAGTTTGTCCGGCGGAGAACAGCAGCGCGTGGCCGTTGCCCGCGCCATAATCGGTGACCCCAAAATCATCCTGGCCGATGAACCCACCGGAAGCCTGGATGATGATTCCGCCAATATCATTATGGATTTGCTCAATGGCGTCCACATCCGGGGAACCACGGTTATCATTGCGACCCATGACAAAGATCTTATAAACAAAACCGGCGGGCGGGTCCTGTTTTTAAAACAGGGGCGATTGGAAGGATCGACGTTTACTGAAAAGCATTATGGCAATTCTATTTTTTAAACGGGCCGTTGAAGATTTTCGTAATAACCGGCTGCTCAATATCATCACCCTTTTGACCATTTCGTTATCTATTCTAATCGTCAGCGCTTTTATTCTTTTTTTTATCAACACCAATGAGATTATGAATTTCTGGAAAAAAGGGCTGCGGGTTATGGCCTACCTGAAACCGGAATTGTCCAACTCGAAATTGCCGGATTTAACCCGCCGGATTCAAAGCATTTCCGGTGTTGAAAACGTGCGGTTCGTTTCAAAAAAAGAGGCCTTTACCCAACTAAAAGCACAGATGAAACGCCAGGCGTCTTTATTTGACAATCTGGTCGAAAATCCATTGCCGGATGCATTTGAAATCCAGATGAACGCTGCGACCCAGACCTGGGATAAGGTAGAATTTTTAGCGGCTAAAATTGAGGCCCTGGATGAAGTTCAAGAAGTTGAATACGGGCAGAGGTGGTTGGGCCGCTACACGCACATCTTCAATCTGTTTAAATTAACCGGGTATGCCATGTGTGGCATATTTATTATGGCCGCCGTGTTTATCATGGCCAATACCATCCGACTGGTCATCTATTCCCGGCGGGATGAAATAGAGATTATGCGGCTGGTGGGCGCTGCGGAACGATTTATCAAAGTCCCGTTTTACTTTCAGGGCCTGCTGCAGGGCGCACTCGGTGCAAGCATCGGCTTAGCCGTATTATTTTTCGCCTATCTGGTGATCGCATCCAATATCGAGCAGGGATTGTTTTCCGGCCTGTTTCAGATCCGGTTTCTTTCTCCGCTTATGTTAGGCG
>CBDUUO010000491.1:0-3166 GCA_965370395.1 uncultured bacterium | reverse complement strand
ATGACTACGGGCGGTACTTGCTGGAAATCGCAAATGATGTTGAGAACCCCAAATAGCCGGGTAAGCATTCATCACCGGTTGCAGCCTTGCAACAGACCCGGCGCCTGCTTCGCTGAAATACCTTGCTTCAGACAATAGACCTTGCTGAAACCGTTTTTCCTTGATTCATGGTATTTTCTTGACAGGATCCGGCAATCCGAGTAAAAAATTTTGGTTAAACTTATAGTGGTTGTCAAAAAAACGTTGCGGTATTCAAACGTTTTTTTCTACAACCGTACAATCGTTTATACCCCAATTCCGCAATTCGGAACATTATTATGGAAAGCGGTATAAAATCCGAATATGGAGGAATGAATGGATTACAAAAAGACGCTTAACCTGCCGAAGACAAACTTTCCCATGAAGGCAAATCTTTCGAAGCGTGAACCCGAACAGCTCAAGAAGTGGGAAGAAATGCGTTTGCATGATCAGGTCAGAAATTCATCCAAAGGCCGGGAGCCCTTTATTTTGCATGATGGACCTCCTTATGCCAACGGGAATATCCATATCGGCACCGCGCTGAATAAAATCCTGAAAGATATCATCGTTCGCTCCAAACAGATGGCGGGTTATGACGCGGTTTATGTGCCGGGCTGGGACTGTCACGGGCTTCCAATCGAGCATAATGTGGATATTGAAATCGGGGAGAAAAAGAAAGACCTCTCTTTAGCCGATATTCGACGGCTTTGCAGGCAGTATGCCGAAAAATTCGTTGATATTCAGCGCGATGAGTTTAGACGCCTGGGTGTTATGGGGGACTGGGAAGACCCCTATTTGACCATGAATTATCAATATGAAGCCATCATCGCCCGGGAATGCGGCAAGTTTGCCCAAGATAAGAGCCTGTTTCGCAGTAAAAAACCGATCTACTGGTGCTTTCACTGTCAGACAGCGCTGGCCGAAGCGGAGATTGAATATCACGACGAATCCGCACCGTCGATTTTTGTAAAATTTCGCATGCAGGACGATCTCAGCGGCGGCTATCCGGAGCTGAAAGGGAAATCGGTCTACGCGGTAATCTGGACTACCACGCCTTGGACCCTTCCGGCGAATCTGGCCATCGCGCTGCATCCTGATTTTGAATATGTCGCTGTTGATGTGGGCAACAATGAAGTTTTTATACTGGCACGCGAGTTGATGGAATATGGCATGCAAACCTTCGGAATTTCAGATTACGCGGTTATCGCCGATATCGATCCGAAATCTCTGGAACATAAGCGCTGTCGCCATCCGATGGTAGATCGGGATTCCATCATCATCCTGGGTAATCATGTTACGCTGGAAGCCGGTACCGGATGTGTTCACACGGCCCCCGGACACGGCCGCGAGGACTATGAAGTGGGCCTTGAATATGGTCTGGATGTATATTCACCGGTAGATGACAACGGGTGTTTTACCGATGACGTCGAGTTTTTCCGGGGACAATTTGTTTTCGATGCCAACGAAAATATCAATAAAAAGCTCAATGAAATCGGAGCGATGGTTGCCGAGGGCAGCATCGAGCACAAGTATGCGCATTGCTGGCGCTGTAAGGAGCCGGTTATTTTCCGGGCAACGCCGCAATGGTTCATTTCGATGGACAAAACCGACCTGCGCCGGAATTCATTGGAGTCCATCGACACGGTCACCTGGATCCCGCACTGGGGCCGCGATCGGATTTACGGCATGATTGAAAATCGTCCGGACTGGTGTGTTTCCCGGCAACGGGCCTGGGGGGTTCCCATTACCGTTTTTTATTGCCGCGACTGTGAAGCAATTCTCCTGGATCAAAAGATTATGGAGAAGGTCTACTCTCAATTTGAACAGCATGGAGCAGATATCTGGTTTGAAAAGGATATTTCTTATTTTCTTCCGGATGACGTTAAGTGTTCAGCTTGCGGCAGCAAAAACTTTGTCAAAGAGAATGACATCCTTGACGTCTGGTTTGACTCAGGGGTGAGCCATGCTGCGGTGCTGGAGCCCAGAGAAAACCTGCGATGGCCGGCGGATCTATATCTGGAGGGCAGTGACCAGCACCGGGGCTGGTTTCATAGCGCACTTCTGACTGCGGTCGGTACCCGGAAGCGGGCGCCCTATAAAGCGGTGTTGACTCACGGTTTTGTTGTGGATGCCGATGGAAGAAAAATGTCTAAATCGCTGGGGAATGTCGTAGCCCCCCGTGAGGTGATCGACAAATACGGCGCAGAGATTCTGCGGCTGTGGGTATCGGCAACGGATTACAGAGAAGATATTCGTATTTCAGAAAATATTTTAAAGCAGTTAAGCGATACTTACCGGCGAATCCGGAACACCAGCCGGTTTATACTGGGCAATTTGCTCGACTTCGATCCGGCTGTAGATGAAGTTTCTTACGATGCCATGCCGGAGATAGACCGGTTTGCGCTCCACAAGCTTCAAGGCTTGATTGAAAAAACACTTAAATCCTATGATCAGTATGAGTATCATATTATCTACCATGCGCTTCATAATTATTGCACACTTGATCTTTCTGCTTTTTATCTGGACATTCTGAAAGACCGGCTATATACCTCGCCGCCGAAATCAGATGCCCGCAAAAGCGCCCAGACCGTTATGTATTTTTTGCTGGATTCTCTTGCACGGATAATAGCGCCCCTTCTTCCCTTTACCGCCGAGGAAATCTGGGAGTATATGCCGGCGCACAGCGATAAGGCGCCAAGTGTTCACCTGGCTTTGCTGCCTGAGGCAAACAGCCAATGGAAGGATGAGGGCCTGGCTCAAAAATGGGAGACGATTTTGGAAGTACGGGCAGAGGCCACCAAGGCCCTGGAAGAAGCCCGGGTCCAGAAGCAAATCGGGCACCCGCTTGATGCCGCGATTACCATCTCCGCAAAAGAAGACTTATACAGCCTCCTGCAGCCGTATGCTGAAGATTTAAGATTCATATTTATCGTTTCAAGCGTTTCCCTGCTCAAAGATAAAAAGCCTGACGGCAGCTTTGTGAGCGAGAATGTAGAGGGTTTATCGATTAAGATCGAAACCGCATCCGGTGAAAAGTGTGAACGCTGCTGGGTTCATGAAACATCTGTCGGTTCTAATAGCGAACATCCATCCATCTGCGAACGCTGCCAGAAGGCGATTGCGGAAATTTCATAAAAGGTTCAAAGGT
>CBDUUO010000490.1:0-3168 GCA_965370395.1 uncultured bacterium | reverse complement strand
AGGAGAAGACGATGCCACCCAACCAGCTAATCAATGAAAAAAGTCCTTACTTACTGCAGCATGCCCATAACCCGGTCGACTGGCACGCCTGGTCTGAAGAGACATTTGACCTTGCCCGAAAGCAAAACAAACCGGTCTTTCTTTCCATCGGTTATGCCACCTGCCACTGGTGTCATGTTATGGAAAAAGAATCGTTTGAAGACGAAGCGGTTGCCCGGCATTTAAACGACACCTTTATCAGTATTAAGGTAGACCGCGAGGAACGACCGGATATCGATGCGGTATACATGGCCGTCTGTCAGATGTTAACCGGAAGCGGCGGCTGGCCCTTAAATCTATTCCTTACGCCCGATAAAAAACCCTTTTTCGCAGCCACCTACATCCCCAAGGACAACCGGTTCGGCAAGGCCGGTCTCATCGAACTCTGTCAGCAGGTAAACAACCTGTGGACATCCCAAACCGAAAAAGTGCATTCCTCAGCCGCCAGTATCGCTGCCACGTTAGACCGTGCATTTACCTTTTCAGCCGCCGATGAACCCGGCGAATCCTTACTGGATCATGCCTTTGAGCTGATCTGGCAAGGCTACGATTCCAAATTCGGCGGGTTCGAAAGTGCCCCCAAATTTCCGACACCCCATCGCCTGCTCTTTTTACTGCGCTGCCACCACCGGACCGGGGATGCCAAAGCATTGAAGATGGTCGAGAAAACGTTAACCGCAATGCGATTGGGCGGAATCTGGGACCACGTCGGCTTCGGATTTCACCGTTACGCTACCGACACGCAATGGCTGCTGCCACATTTTGAAAAAATGCTGTACGACCAGGCCCTCATCGCCCAGGCCTGTTTAGAAACTTACCAGATCACCAAAGATGACTTTTATGCCCAAACAGCGGATGAAATCTTTACCTATGTCTTAAGAGATATGACATCTCCGCAAGGTGCATTTTTCTCGGCAGAAGATGCCGACAGCGAAGGCGAAGAAGGTAAATTTTATGTATGGACCGTTGGCGAATTCAGAAAGGTGCTGGGGGACGGGCATTCGGAGGTATGGGAAAAAATATTGAATCTGAAACCGGATGGCAATTTTTCCGACGAAGCCAGCGGACAAAGAACCGGAGCCAACATCCTTCATCTGGAAAAATCTCTGAGCCACTGGGCCCGGGAGTTGAATCTGACGGAACAAGAGATAAACACGCAGTGGGGAAAAATCTGCCAAAAATTGTATCAATCCCGCAAGGATCGGATTCATCCGCTAAAAGACGATAAGATTCTTACCGACTGGAACGGTCTGATGATTGCTTCTCTGTCTCTGGCTGCCCGAATTCTGAATAAACCCGAATACGCCCAAGCCGCAGAGAATTCCGCCCGATTCATTCTGACAAAAATGCGAGATGGTCATGGTAGGCTGTTTCATCGCTTCAGAGACGGCGAGTTGGCCATTGAAGCGCAGGCTGCTGATTATGCCTTTTTCATATTCGGGCTGCTGAATTTATACCAGGCAACGTTTGATTTAACGTACGCTGAAGAAGCGGCCGCGTTGCAAAAAACGATGCTGCACGATTTTTGGGATGAAGCCAGCGGCGGCTTTTTTTCCACCGCCAATGAAAGCGAAGCGCTTCCGGTGCGACCCAAGGAACTATATGATGGTGCGATTCCTTCGGCCAATTCGGTATCGTTATTGAATCTGCTGTGGTTAGCCCGGTTGACCGGTGACCCCAAATGGGATAAGCATGCCCATGATCACCTGCGGGCCTTTGCGGGAACCGTAAAAGCCCAACCGACAGCCTTTACCTTTTTCTTACTGGGCGTGGATTTTGCCCTGCGGCCGGGCCAGGAGGTGGTCATTGCCGCAGACCCCGATAAAACCGAGACCCGGCAAATGCTGGCAGCATTAAATCTTAATTTCGCACCTCATAAGGTCGCCCTGGTCAAATCGGACCAAAATGCGGAGCGGTTGGCCAAATTTGCAGGCTTTACCGACGGCCTGCAGCTCCTTGAGGGCAAAGCCACCGCCCATGTGTGTAAAGGCTTTGCATGTAAAGAACCCACTTCAGATATCCAGGCCATGGTAGAGCACATACTTGGCAAAAAATATTGAGATAATTTTTTCCATGAACACCACCGATCTGGAATTACCAGGAAAACAACTAACGCGGTGGTATCGAGCGAATCATCGCGATTTACCGTGGCGCCGCTCAAATACCCCTTATGATATCTGGGTTTCCGAGGTGATGCTGCAGCAAACTCAGGTAAAAACGGTTTTGAATTATTACCGCCGATTTTTAACAAAATTTCCAAATATTAAACGGCTGGCCGCGGCCGATTTGCAGGCGGTTCTCAAAGTCTGGGAGGGGATGGGATATTACGCCCGGGCTCGAAATCTGCACCGGGCTGCCAAAGTCGTGGTACAGGATCATAGGGGCCGAATTCCGGATAAATGGGAAGCTTTTCACAAACTGCCGGGCGTCGGCGATTATATCGCAGCGGCCGTATTGAGCATCGCCTTCAACCAACCCCATCCGGTGGTCGACGGCAATGTCAAGCGGGTATTGGCCCGCCTGCATAAAATTCATGCGCCGGTGAACCAGACATGCTCCTATAGCCAGTTTAAAAAAGCCGCCGGCAAGCTGCTGGACTCCCGGCAACCGGGGATTTTCAACCAGGCAATGATGGAACTCGGCGCCTTGATCTGCAAGCCCCGAAATCCGCTGTGCGATGCCTGCCCCTTAAACCACCTATGCCGGGCTTACAAGACCCAGCAGGTCTCCAATTTTCCGAAACGGCAAAAATTAAAGGCGACACCGCAATATCATATCGCCGTCGGCGTTGTGTTTAAAAACGATCGGGTCCTGATCACCCGTCGCAAAGCCGAAGGGCTGTTAGGGGGATTGTGGGAATTTCCGGGCGGCAAGATTAAAGATGGCGAGTCGGCGCCGGCCGCCTGCATCAGAGAAATCAAAGAAGAAGTTAATCTCAGTGTGCACATTGACCGGCATTTAACAAAGGTTAAACACGCCTATACCCATTTTAAAATTGTCATGGAAGTTTTTTGCTGCAGATATGTATCCGGACGCGTATATTTACGCGGACCTGTGGCTTTTCGCTGGATACGGTTGAATGAATACAAGAACTATCCGTTTCCAAAAGCCAATCATAAGTTCATACCA
>CBDUUO010000489.1:0-3173 GCA_965370395.1 uncultured bacterium | reverse complement strand
CTTACGATTTACTCGCCGATCTGGTGGTTTTAATTCATTTCTTGTTTGTGCTGTTTTCATTACTGGGTGCGCTGCTGGTTATCCGCTGGCGCAAAATGATGTGGCTGCATCTTCCGACCGCCCTCTGGGCCGCCTGGATCGAATTTTCAGGAAGGATATGCCCCCTGACGCCGCTGGAAAACTGGCTGCGCATAAGGGGAGGGGGTTCCAGTTATGCCGGGGGCTTTGTCGGGCATTATCTGCTGCCGCTTCTTTATCCGACCGGGCTTACGCGGGACGTTCAGATTATTTTAGGGGCGATTGTTGTGGGGATCAACATCGGGATTTACGGATATGTGTTTTTTTTACGAAGAAGAAATTTTGTATGAAAAATTGTAAATTTCATTCGTACGTGACCAAAGGAGGGCAATTTTGAATCAGACTCAAGATACACACCGCAAGGCGATCGGCTATATATTGTGGATTTTCGGTTTTACGGGCTCCCATCGCTTTTATTACGGTTATCCGGTACTGGGAACCATTTATTTTTTCACCCTGGGGCTATTATTCATCGGCTGGATCATCGATCTATTTTTGATTCCTTCCATGGATCGCAAGGCCGACTCGAGATTCACATCCGGCAAAATAGACTATAACATCGCCTGGATATTGCTGACTTTTTTGGGATTGTTCGGGATTCACCGCATGTATATGGGCAAATGGATAACCGGGATTCTGTATCTGTTGTCCGGAGGGGTTTTAGGAATCGGTGTGATCTATGACTTTTGGACCTTAAATGATCAAATTACCCTGATTAACAGCCCAAATTAGGGGCTTCGCCCCAATTGGCCTCCGGCCCCGCTTCCAGCCCATAGGGCTTACAGGCCGGTGGGTTAGGTCTACGCCCGGATGGGAATGGTGGAATGCTGGAATATTGGAAAAATGGCAAAATTCATCTTGGCGCTAAAGTTTAAAATGGATAATTTCCTTTGAAAACCCACTATTCTATCGTTCCACAATTCCATTATTTTTACCCCGTGAAACTTTTTTCTATTTCACTGGGGCCATGATTGAAGCAAAAACTCATGCCCCAAAAAATACCCTGTATTTTCATCCAGTTGTAGAAATTCCGAAACGTTTAATTGAGGGGTCGGGGTGTTTTTCCCGTCATGCCCGCGTAGGCGGGCATCCAGGTTACCGGCCTCAATTTTTCTGGATTCCTGCCTTCCAGACTGTGTCGTAATGTCATTGCGAGGGAGTGAAACGACCGAAGCAATCTCATAAGGCATTGAAAACATAAAGATTGCCACGCTCCCTGCGGTCGCTCGCAATGACCAAAAAGGATTGCGACACAGTCTCCTTCGCAGGAATGACGGATTTTAGGGCAGGCCACTGCCTAACGCGCCGTAGCTTTAGCGAAGGCGGGTGCCTGCCAAAAGAACTTGACAACATCGAAGTAAGCGCTTAAATTTAACTTTTTGAGTATATTCTCATAAAGGAGTAATCACATGGTACGGCCGCAAAAAAACCGACGGGTCGCCTTTAATCCGGCAATCAGTTATTTTAAACCCCGGGGTATTCCCATGATGCAACTGGAAGAGGTGCGTCTGACCGTTGATGAGCTTGAAGCCGTTCGACTCTCCGACCTGCTTGGCATGTCTCAAGAAGAAGCCGGGCATTGCATGAGGGTCTCACGGGCCACATTCGGAAGAATCATCCAGAATGGCAGAAGGGCAATTGCCGATGCCTTGATCAATGGAAAGGCGATCAATGTCGAAGGCGGCAACTATCACATCGTTAATCAAAACCGGATTTTCAAATGCAAAAGCTGTAACCACATGTGGGAGGAAGAAAAGGGGACCGGAAGGCCCCGGCAATGCCCGAAGTGCAAGCAAAATGAATTATATCGAATATTGATGAATTCGTAAAAAGCTGAATTCATCAAGTGTTTGGTGTTACGTGTTTTGTGTTTAGTATAAGATATATGACTTTATATCAATTTGCTAGAATTCTAAACACTAAACACCAAATACTAAACACTCTCGTAAAAGATCGTTTTTCTGACTTTTTACGAGACCATTATTTTTAAAGGAGATAATTAAAATGGTTCAAATTCAAGGTAATGTGCCGCCGGATCCTAAAAAGGCAGAGGCTGAAAAAGATGCGGCGATCAAGAAATCATTGGATAAAATAAAAAATAAAATCATTGTCATGAGCGGCAAAGGCGGTGTCGGTAAAACGAGCACCGCCGTGAATTTGTCTATTGCGCTGGCCAATTCCGGGCACAAAGTCGGCATTATGGACGCCGATTTGCACGGCCCCGATGTCCCGCGAATGCTGGGGATAGAGGGCATGCCGGAGCTCACCTCGAATCACAAGCTCAGCCCGATAAAATACTCAGAGAATCTGAGCGCCATTTCAATCGAGTCGTTTACCCCCGACAAAGACGATGCGATCATCTGGCGGGGGCCCCTGAAATATGCCGCTATCAGGCAATTTATTGGTGATGTCGACTGGGGAGAACTTGATTTTTTGGTCATTGACAGCCCGCCGGGTACCGGCGATGAACCGCTGACAGTGGCTCAAATTATCTCCGATGCAAAGGCCATCATTGTGACCACGCCTCAGGAGGTGGCATTGGCCGATGTGCGCAAATCCATAAACTTTTGCAAGACCGTAAAAATGGAGATTTTCGGGCTTATCGAAAATATGAGCGGTTTGAGCTGCCCCCATTGTGGTGAAATGATTGACCTTTTTGGATCCGGTGGCGGTGAAAGAACCGCCAAGGAAACCGGCATTCGCTTTCTCGGCCGCATACCGTTTGATCCCAATGTCGTTGCCTGCGGTGATTCAGGTGCCTGCTATCAGGAGGCCCATAGCTCTTCAGCGGTCACCAAAGCTTTTGTAAGTGTTGCTGAAGCGGTGTCGAAACTTCTACAATGAATTTCAAGATCACAACCCTTGTTGAGAATTCCGTCTCAATCGGCGGAAGCAGACAACTCATCGGAGAGCACGGTCTCGCATTTTTAATCGAAACCGGGTCACACCGCATTTTATTTGACACCGGCCAGTATATGGCGTTAGAAAATAATGCCCGCGTTCTCGGCACTGAACTGGCAGGTGTTGATACGGTAATCCTGAGCCATGGTCATTATGATCATACCGGGGGTTTAAAGCATCTGCTGGATTGTAAT
>CBDUUO010000488.1:0-3174 GCA_965370395.1 uncultured bacterium | reverse complement strand
CTTTTGCCTGTTGGCCTCTTCGATGATTTTTTCTGCGATCTGAGCGGGCACTTCATCATAATGGGAAAATTCCATGGTAAACATCCCCCGGCCGCCGGTCATGGAGCGCAAATCTGAGGCATAGCTCAAGAATTCCGTCATGGGCACCTGTGCATTAATCACCTGATTTTTCCCGGCATTATCCATTCCCAGGACTTTGCCGCGCCGGCCGTTGAGGTCTCCCATGATATCGCCCATGTGGTCTTCCGGAGTTGTAATCGTCACTTTCATGATCGGCTCGAGCAATGTCGGATTGGCTCCTTCCACCGCTTTTTTAAATGCCAGCGACCCGGCAATTTTAAATGCCATCTCAGAAGAGTCCACGGCATGGTAAGATCCATCATCCAGGATAACTTTGAAATCGACGGTGGGAAAGCCGGCCAGCACGCCTTTCTGGCAGGCTTCAACAACGCCTTTTTGGACGGCCGGGATATACGTTTTGGGAATAGCGCCGCCAACGATCGCATCAACGAATTCAAACCCTTTTCCGCGGGGCAGGGGTTCAATTTGAATCCAGCAGTCGCCGAACTGACCGTGTCCGCCCGTCTGTTTCTTATGCTTGCCCTGAACCCGGGCTTTGCGTTTAATGGTTTCCCGGTAGGGGACCTTGGGCCTATTCAACTGGGCCTCAACGCTAAATTTTCGCTTCAGTTTGTCAAGGATGGTTTCAACATGGATCTGCCCCAACCCGGATAAAAGAATTTCTTTTGTTTCGGCCACCCGCTCCAATTTCACCGAAGGGTCTTCTTCCAACAGCTTGGTCAATGAAATGAAAATTTTATCTTCGGCGCCTTTGGATTTGGCTGTCAGGGCAAATGAGATCAGGCTCGGAAGGGGCCCGGCACAGGCATATTTGATTTTACTGGCTTCATCGCAGAGGGTATCACTGGTCCTGGTTTCCTTCAGTTTTGCCACAGCAACGATTGATCCGGGTCCGGCCTCCGCAGTCGGTTTTTGTTCTTTGCCTGCGACGGTTAATAACTGAGTGAATCTCTCTTTGGTATTTTTATTGGCATTGAAAAAGGTGCCGTCGCTTCCCAGCTTTCCGGAAACCACCCGGAAGATGCTCAATCGACCGGCATAGGGATCTGCAACGGTTTTAACAACAAACCCGGAAAAAGGCGCATTTTCATCCGGAGCCCGTTCAATTTCATCGCCGGTGGAGGGGTCCACGCCGGTTCTGGCACCGCGATCGATCGGAGAAGGCATGCTGGTGGTCATAAAATCCATTAGAAGGTCAATGCCGATATTTTGGGTAGCCGATCCGCAAACTATCGGTACAAACGTATGCGACAGGGTACCGTTGCGCAGGGCAGCATTTAAATCCTCATCGGACAGCGTTTCGCCTTCGAGATACCGTTCAATCAATGCATCATCGGATTCGGCGATATTTTCAATCAAGGCCTCTCTTTCACTTTCGACCAGATCCTGCATCTCGGCAGGGATATCTTCTTTTTTGGGCTTGCCGTCCGCATCATATCCGTAAGCTTGATTTCGGATCAGGTCCACAACGCCTTTAAATTCAGCTTCCGCACCGATGGGAAGCTGCAGAATAATCGGTTTGGGCTCAAAGCTGACTTTGGCATCTTCAAAGATTCGATTAAAATCCGCCCGTTCGCGGTCCAGCTTGTTGATGAAGATCACGCAGGGCTGTTTAAACGCTTTGGCAAACTCCCATGCCAGTTCGGTTTGAACCTTGACGCCGTCGACAGCATCAATGACGACCACCACGCCGTCAGCCGCCTGCATGCAGCTTTTGGTATCGGAGAAAAAATTCTGGTCGCCGGGGGTATCGATTAAATTTACCGTATGATTCTTCCAGCTGAATTGATGAAATCCGCTGCTGATACTGGATCTGCGCTTGAGCTCTTCAGGCTCAAAATCCATGACCGTGTTGCCTTCCTCTACCTTGCCCAAGCGTTTAATCGTGCCGGATTTGTAAAGCAAAGCCTCCGCCAGAGATGTTTTGCCGGCGCCCCCATGACCAATAAGTGCTATGTTTCTGATATGCTCCACCTTTTCACTCATTTAGATACCTCTTTCCCTTGGATTTTATGACGATAAAATGTTTAAACGTGATTTTTTATCTGTTTCATTAAAAAAAATCAAGCCCAAAATAATGTTAACGCACGATTATTGACGGTTTAAGAAAATGAAAAATTCGCGATTGCCCTTGGGGCCCAGCAGGGGCGACGGATAAACCGATTGAGGTGCCAGCTGGATGATACGGAAAAAGTCCGATAATTCTGCGATGACCTTCTGATGTATTTGCGGCTCCTTCACCACACCGCCTTTTCCGACTTGACCTTTGTCGACTTCAAACTGCGGTTTTATCAGCGCCAGAATGGAAGCATCGGATTTCATGAACTGAATCACGGCCGGAACCACAATTTTAAGAGAAATAAAGGAAACGTCGATGGTAATCAGGTCCACTGGCTCCGGGATCGCCTCACCCGACATATGCCGGACATTTGTCCGCTCGATGACGATGACGCGCTGATTCTGGCGAATTACCCAGGCCAGTTGCCCATACCCCACATCCACGGCATAAACGCGTTCGGCGCCGTGCTGCAAAAGACAATCCGTAAAGCCTCCGGTAGAAGCTCCCACATCGATGCATACCGCGCCGGTCACATCCAGCGGTAAGTTTTGCAAAGCGGCTTCAAGTTTGAGGCCGCCTCTGCTGACGTATGGAATATCGTCGCCCTTAAATTCAATTTTATCATCGCTTGAAACAAAAAAACCCGGCTTGTCGACGGGCTGATCATTGACCAGAACCCGTCCGGCCATGATCACGGCTCTGGCTCGCTGACGGCTTTTGACCAGTCCCTTTTCAACAATGATTAAATCCAGTTGGTGTTTTTTTCCGGGCACTTGACTCAGTGATGTGAATAGGTGATTGATGCGACCAATTAGGGTTATAACGGCTGTTAAAGATTTGTTCCGATAATCTGTCATTGCGAGGAGCCTAGCGACGAAGCAATCTTTTGGAAAACCTGAGAGATTGCTTCGCTTCGCTCGCAATGACTTTTGAAAGATTCGCTAAGTCAATCGGAACACATTTTTAACAATTACTATAGAGTCTGCAACGACTCAAACCAACAGCTGGTTACACCGCCTGGCTGTTTGGCCATT
>CBDUUO010000487.1:0-3174 GCA_965370395.1 uncultured bacterium | reverse complement strand
CAGGAACTCAAAACTGTCGGCAATGATCTGCATAAAGTCGTTAATTTCGGCTGGTTTGATATCATTGCCAAGCCTTTCCTGTGGCTGATGAACCTATTTTACAGTGTGATCCCCAATTACGGGCTGGCCATTATCATTTTAACTTTACTGGTTAAACTCGTTTTGTGGCCCCTGGGACAAAAAAGCTATAAATCGATGAACGAGATGAAGAAAATCCAGCCCCTGATGAAAGAGATCCGCGAAAAATACAAAGACGATAAACAGCGGATGAACAAGGAAGTCATGGGGCTGTATCGCACCTATAAAGTCAATCCGCTGGGCGGCTGTCTTCCCATGGTTGTTCAACTCCCGGTCTTTTTTGCGCTTTACCGCATGCTTTACGAAGCCATTGAGCTGCGGCATGCGCCTTTTTTCCTGTGGATTGACGACCTGTCTGCACCGGACCGCCTGTTTCGCTTCGATTTTACAGTACCCTTTATGGAACCGCCTTTCGGAATACCGGTTCTCACAATTGTCATGGGTGCCAGTATGCTGCTTCAGCAAAAAATGTCTCCCCCTATGGGAGACCCCACCCAGGCCAAAATGATGATGTTTATGCCCATTATTTTTACCGTCATATTTATCAATTTTTCATCCGGTCTGGTTTTATACTGGCTGGTGAACAACCTTCTATCGATTGGCCAGCAGTATTATACCCAGAAAAAATACGCGTAATTACGGAGGTTTTACATGTCGGCTTCGCTGGAATTCAAAGCAAAAAACGTTGACAAGGCTATTGAGAGGGCCAGTGCGGAACTCAAGATGCCGAAAGAAGAGATTAAATACGAAGTGCTATCCCACGGGTCCAGCGGCATTTTCGGTTTATCCGTCACCAAAAAAGCGAAAATACGGGTAAAGTTGCCCGAGGATTCACTGGTTACGGAGCCGCAACCGGAAACCGCTGAATTGAACGCCGAAGCACCGCATGCGTCCGACGCTTCCGGCCGATCCGAAGCGACAGACGCCATGGTTATAGACGACGAAGATGCGGTTGCTAAAGAAAATTCCGAAGGCCAAGGGCTATATTCATTTCCCGATGATTCCACGGAAATTGGCCGGCGCGTCCTGCAACGAATTGTGGACGCCATCACGACAGATGCTAAAATTTCGGTTGAAGCAAATGCGGAGCGCCTATGTTTTAATGTCAATGGTGGAAATTCGGGCATTTTAATCGGCAAACACGGCCAAACCCTGGATGCCATTCAGACCCTTGTTGAAAAAGTTGTCAACAAACACAATCAAAACCGAATTCGGGTTCTGGTGGATATCGAGGGCTATCTGGAGACCCGCAAAGAAAATCTGGAAAATATGGCCAGACGGTTAGCCGAAAAATCCAAAAAAATCGGAAAACCCATATCCCTCGGCCAGATGAATGCCTATGATCGCAGAACCGTTCATATTGCACTCAAGGATTTTCCAGAAATTCTAACCCGCAGCCGGGGGGAAGGTCCTTTACGAAAGCTTGTGATATTTCCAAAAAAGAGAAGTTCTTCCAGAATTTGAATTGCCGGGCTGCCATCTTTTGTTTTGATCAAATGACACTTAACTCAGATACGATTGCAGCCATTGCTACATCCGGCGGAAAAGGCGGGATCGGCATTGTTAAGATATCCGGCTTAAATGCGTTTGCGGTTGCAAACGCTATTTTCAGACCGATTGACAGACGTCAGGATTCAAATGCCGGTATCCATCCGGCTCATCAGGGCAAGAGGCCCAAAGCATTTGAATTTGAGACCCACCGGCTTTACTATGGGCACATCGTTGACCCGGAAAACGGCGCGTTGCTGGATGAAGTGTTGCTTTCGGCGATGAAGGCCCCGCAGACCTATACGCGTGAAGATGTCGTAGAGATTAACGCTCACGGCGGTGCGGTGGTTTTGCACGCCATTTTGCAGCTTGTTTTAAAAAAAGGTGCCCGGCTGGCCGAGCCGGGTGAATTTACCCAGCGGGCATTTATAAACGGGCGCATTGACCTGACCCAGGCCGAAGCGGTCATCGATGTCATCAATGCCCGTACCCAAAAGAGTCTGCAACTGGCGGCTGCTCAGGTGACCGGGAAGCTGCAGGAGCAAATCACTTCCATCAGAGACGGGTTAGTCGACCTCTTCACCCGGATAGAAGCTGCCATTGACTTCCCGGAAGCTGTTGCAGAATTCATCCAACCCGAAGACACGGTAAAAACACTTCAAAAAGAAGTGCTGGAACCGCTAAAGAGCCTGATCCGAAATTATGTGGACGCTCATGTTTTTCGAGACGGACTTGCCGTCGCCGTGGTCGGTCGCCCCAATGTGGGTAAATCCAGCCTTTTAAACCAGCTGGTTCAAAAGGATCGCGCCATCGTGACCGACGTGCCGGGAACCACCCGGGATGTGATCGAAGAAACGCTAAACCTTGCAGGCATTCCGGTTGTCATCAGCGACACGGCCGGCGTCCATCACACCGACAATCCCGTAGAAAAGATCGGAATTGAAAAAACCCTTGAGCATGTCAACGGGTCCGATCTGGTGCTGTTTATGATTGAAGCCAGCAGCCCGCTGGCTCCTGAAGATTATCATATTTATGAAAAGATAAAATCAAAACCGATTATCATTGTACGGAATAAAATCGATCTGACCCGGGATGAGAGCGAAACGGCCATTCCCAACGACTGGGTATTTAATGATCGGGTGCGGATTTCGGCGCTGTATGATAAGGGGATTGATCGCCTGAAAGACAAAATTATCCAGCTGGCCGGCGGGGAAAACCCCATTGATTTGAATGCGGTGATCGTTCCCAATCTGAGACAGAAGCAGCTGCTTGAAAAAAGCCTTATTGCGACTGAAACCATTATTGAACAAACCCAAGAAGGCACATCCAGCGAGCTGTTGGCCATTCATCTTCAGGAGGCAATTGATTGCCTGGGGGTCATCAGCGGCGATAATGCTAAAGTGGATGTTCTGGATCAGATTTTCAGCCGGTTTTGTGTGGGGAAGTGAATGTTTCACGTGAAACAGTCGGAAATGCCTAAAATGAGCTAAAATGAGCTAAAGTGCCTAAAATTAAGGAGTCGCTCGCGCAGCGCAGGCGCTTGCGCCGCGTGGCGCTCCATCTTTTTTATATTTAAATGACAGAATTCCTTAACTTTAGGCACTTTAG
>CBDUUO010000486.1:0-3186 GCA_965370395.1 uncultured bacterium | reverse complement strand
TTTATGAGCGATCGATTCACCTGCTGCCCGATAGACAAGCTGCTGCAATGGATCCTGGAAGAAGAAAAGCAGGGCCAGATCTTCGGGATTCGCAAGGAACTGTTTTTTGTTCCCCGGCGGGATGACCCTTTTAAAATGCAGCGTTACGGGCAGGAGCTGGAGACTCCCATCGGGGTGGCGGCGGGCCCTCACACGCAGCTTTCCCAAAACATTATCAGTGCCTGGCTGACCGGCGCCCGATACATGGAGTTGAAAACGGTCCAAACGCTGGACGAGCTCGAAGTGACCAAGCCCTGCATCGACATGACCGATGAAGGTTATAACTGCGAATGGTCCCAGGAACTTAAACTGGAACAGTCTTTTAACGAATATCTCAACGCCTGGATTATTCTTCATATTCTAAAAGACAAGTTCGGATGGGGCCAATCCGATTCGAGGGGCTTTATATTTAATATGAGCGTCGGCTACAACCTGGAAGGCATCCTGAATCCCAATGTGCAGAACTTCCTGGATAAGATGACCGACTGTGGTGCGGAAAAGGCCGTTAAGGTTGACACGCTGGCCAAAATTTATCCGCGGGTGCGGGATTTAGAAATTCCCGACAGGATTACGGATAATATCACCATTTCCACCATGCACGGGTGCCCACCGGATGAAGTCGAAAAGATCGGCCGCTATTTTGTCGAAGCACGCCAGCTGCACACCACCATCAAGCTGAATCCGACGTTGCTGGGTCCCCAAAAACTGCGAAATATCCTGAACGACGAATTGGGCTTTGACGTGGAAGTGCCGGATCTAGCTTTTGAACATGATTTGAAATACGAAGCCGGCGTTGCATTGATTGAATCTCTGCAGACACGTGCGGCTAAAGCCGGCGTTGAGTTTAATCTGAAGCTGACCAATACCCTGGAAACGACCAACCGTGATCAAAACCTGCCTGAGAACGAGCAAATGGTTTACATGAGCGGCCGGGCCCTGCATCCGATCAGCATTCATCTGGCCCGGCGCCTGCAAACTGATTTTAACGGCGAGCTGGATATCAGCTTTTCGGCCGGAACCGACTGCTTTAATGTGGCCGATATTCTGGCCTGCAATATGCGGCCGGTAACCGTCTGTTCAGATATCTTAAAGCCCGGTGGTTACGGGCGTCTGGGCCAGTATCTTGAGGAGATCTCAACACGCTTTGCGCAAGTCGGCGCGGATTCAATAAATTCGTTTATTACGACCAAGGCCCAAACCAAGGATTTAGCCCGGGCGGTATTGAAAAACCTTCAAACCTATGCTGCGGCTGTGGTAGCCGATGAGACCTATCAAAAATCCAATTTTCCCTATGAAAATATTAAAACCCCGCGGGAGCTTACCGCATTTGACTGTGTAAAACCGCCGTGTGTGTCCACCTGTCCGGCGGGTCAGGATATCCCCGGTTATATGTACTACACGGCTATGGGCAATTACCAGAAGGCCATGGATGTCATTCTGGAAACCAATCCCTTTCCCAATATGCAGGGGATGGTGTGTGATCATCTGTGCCAGTACAAATGCACCCGTATGAACTATGACAGTCCCCTGTTGATCAGGGAGATTAAGCGCTTTATCGCCCAGAAGCAGGATCAAGTCATACCGCGTAAACCGGCAGCGTCCAATGGACTCAAAGTGGCAATCATCGGCGCCGGCCCATCCGGACTGGCCTGCGCTTATTTTTTAGCTCTAGATGGATTTGAAGTCGATATTTACGAAACCAAGGATATCCCCGGCGGTATGGCAGCCGACGGCATTCCCAGCTTTCGCCTGGATGACGACAGCCTGAAAAAAGACATCGAAGGCATTGTCGCCCTGGGGGTCAAGATTCATTACGGCTCTAAAATAAACCTGAAACGGTTTGAAGAGTTGAGAAACACCTATCAATACGTGTATATTGCTGTTGGTGCTCAAAGCGGATTGAATTTGGGCATTTCCGGTGAAGATGCACCGGGCGTATACGACCAGATCAGTTTTTTAAGTGCGGTAAACCGCGACCAGGCTCCGGAGCTGGGCAAAAATGTAGTGGTGATCGGCGGCGGCAATTCGGCCATGGATGCTGCGCGAACCGCCAATCGGCTGGTGGGTCCGGACGGCCGGGTAAGTATCGTTTATCGTCGGACCCGAGCAGAAATGCCGGCTGATTTTGAAGAGATTCAAGCCACACTGGATGAAGGCATCGAGCTGATCGAGCTCACCGCGCCGGAATGCCTCCTGGTGGAAGACGGTCGCGTGACATCCAACGTCTGCTTCAAAATGGAGCTGGGTGAATCAGATGCCAGTGGCCGACCGCGACCCATTAAAATCGAGGGTACCGAATTTGAAATCCAGGTGGACAGCGTCATCTCCGCCATCGGCCAGCGAGTCGAGCTGGATTTTTTTTCGGAAAAAGATTTGCATTTCGATCCCGACACCCTTGAAACCCAGCTGCCCAATGTATTTGCCGGCGGTGATGCCGTGCGCGGTGCCTCTACATTGATCAGAGCCATTGGCGACGGCAAGCGTGTGGCTGAAACCATCAGGCGGCGGGCAGCAGTCCAATTTGAGATTCCAGCCGGCAAAACCGACCGGAATCTCGATGTGAAAACCCTGCAAATCGCCCAAGCCCGACGCGTGTTCGGCCCGCAGATGCCTGAAATTGCCCTGGACCAGCGGCTTGATTTTAACCTGGTGATACAAACCCTGGACCAAGAATCCGCGCAGCAGGAAGCCCGACGCTGTCTGCAATGTGACGTGATCTGTAATATTTGCACCACGGTTTGCCCCAATCGGGCCAATATTGCCTATACGTTAGATCCGATTGAATTTCGTGTTCAGCAGGCTGTCCGTTCCGGTAAAAATACCCGAATTGAGGATCTAGAAACTGTGCGGGTTGCCCAGAGGTTTCAGATTATTAACCTGGGTGATTTTTGTAACGAGTGCGGCAACTGCACCACCTTTTGTCCCACCAGCGGTGCGCCGTATCGTGTCAAACCCAAGTTTTATTTGACCCCCAAAAGCTTTGAAAACGAACAAAACGGTTATATGTTTGTTGACGGCGCGTTGAAAGCCAGAGTGGATGGGAAACTGGGAACCTTAACCCGGCATGAAGACCATCTGATTTATGAGACCCAGGACATCCGTGCACGAATGAATATAAATACCTATTCAGTTGAAGAGGTTAATTTT
>CBDUUO010000485.1:0-3188 GCA_965370395.1 uncultured bacterium | reverse complement strand
ATGAAACCGTTGCAGGGATCAAGCGGCAACACAATGTCTTCGAACAGCTTGGCATCGATCCAAAGGAAGCCTTCGGCTATCAGATTATTGAGCCGCTGGTACAGCTTCGCAAAGACGGTGTCAGAATTATCGGTAAAGCGCTTGGTCTTCCTGCCGAACTGTTTGAGCGTATTCCATTCCCGGGTCCGGCGCTTTCTGCGCGTGTGATAGGAGAAGCCACCCCGGAACGCATCGAGACCGTCCGCAAAGCAACCGTCATTGTGGAGCGGCTGCTGAAAGACGCCGGCGCTTTCCAGTACATGGGAATTCTTCACGAAGATCGCGTGACCGGTATGCGCGACGGCAAGCGGGATTTCGGCCAGCAGATCGAGGTGCGCTGCTGGGAGAGCATCGACGCACGGACCGCGACACCGACACGTCTCCCGTTCGAAACGCTTGAAAAACTTGCCGACGACATTATTCGTGAGGTACCCGGCATCGTCAGCGTCACGTACAATATCACGACGAAGCCTCCTTCCACAATGGAAGCGGTGTAATTCAGAATACCCGGGAACCGAAAGGGGAGGAAAAGATATAATGAAAATTACTGATATTGAAACCATTTACGTTGATCGCTACCTCTTTGTAAAAATACATACCGATGCAGGATTACGGGGCTGGGCGAATCGGGCACTTGGGGATTTCTGGAAGCATCCGAGATGGCGATAAATACTTTTAAACGGTACCTCATCGGGCAGGATCCGCTACGCATAGAGCACCATTGGCAGTATATGTATCGTTGGCTTCATTTTCGCGGTGCCGCCATTATGGGGGCCATCAGCGCCATTGATATCGCTTTGTGGGACATCGCCGGAAAACACTTTGGGGTTCCGTGCTATCAATTGCTGGGCGGTAAATGCCGCGATAAGGCGCGCGCTTATTTTTGGGTTCGCGGTGAAACCATAGAAGAACTGGTTCAAGGCTGTATTGAAGCGAAAAAACAAGGATTTACCGCCGTAGGACACCTCTCGCCGTTTCTGGACGAAGCTCGGGATAAACCCTATTTCCAGACCCATGCACAGAAAATCAGTATTGCCGTGGATCGCGTTCGGCAGTTTCGCGAAGCTGTTGGCGATGGTGTGGATCTGTGCATTGAGATCCATCGCCGGTTATCGCCGGCAGAGGCCATTGTGCTGGCGAAGGAATTACAGGTATACCGACCGTTTTTTTATGAAGATCCGGTGCTACCGGACAATTTTGACTCCATGGCACTGGTAGCGGCTCACATCGATATTCCGATTGCCACCGGAGAACGGCTTCATACCCTGCAGGAATTTGCTATGTTATTGAAGCGGGGGGCAGTTCAGTATGTTCGACCGGATGTCTGCATGGTCGGCGGCATCACCCACGCCAAAAAAATCGCTGCCCTGGCAGAGGCTCATGATGTAAAGGTCGTACCGCATAACCCATTAAGTCCGGTGAGCACCGCCGCCTGCATCCAGCTGGCGGCCTGCATCCCCAATTTTGCCATTCAGGAATTGCCCACGGGGGAAAAGGCGCCCCCAAAAAGTGAAATCGTTAAAAGCACCCTGAAGGTGGAAAACGGGTTTTTTATTATTCCGGATTCTCCCGGTATCGGTATCGAGTTGGCCGACGATGCACCGGAAAAATATCCCTATAAGCCCAGGGAGTTTAAGACGCGCCTGCATGAAGACGGGTCGGTCGTGGATCAGTGAGGGTAGAACAGAGTGGGGTTAATTGCTTCAGAGCATCAGGCGTGTAAGGAGGTATATATTATGAATATGGCAGACCGATTATCTTCATTCGTGGTTGAGACAACCTTTAAAGATATACCCCCAGATACAGTAAGGTTCACAAAAGAGTTGGCGCTAAAGACAACGGCGGGCATGCTGGCGGGATCGAGACTTTCCGAAAGCAAAAAATTTATCAACTATATAAAAGAAAAGGGTGGCAAATCAGATGCGGGTATTATCGGACCTCCCCCTTTTTCATCCATAATATATGGATAAAAAAATATCCGTGTTGCGGGTTGACCCATCGGCAAGCCGATGCACTATTTATATTGATTAAAGAGCATAAATTTACTGCGGAGGATGTCGCGGAAATACTAGTCGATGTAGGTACAACAGACTATGAGGCCTGCAATAGAGTCGAGCCCGCAGATATCGAATCATCCAAATTTAGTTATCAACACATCTTATCGGCTGTTATGCTTGAAGGTGACATTGATATGGATACGTTCACCGATATGAAAATAAGCGATCCTCAATTTAAGGCGTTTCGCCCTAAAGTCAAGCTCATAGCCCATCCTGAGTGGGGTGGTGGATCGAATGCAGGAATACCACGGGTCACGGTAAGGTTGAAAAACGGAAAATCTATCATGAAAGAAATGGATCAGCCAATTGGCGGAAATAAGTTCCCATTGACATCGGCACAGATTGTAGATTTGTATCGGAAATACACCCGGAATATATTAACGGAGGAACAAATATCCCCTCATGTCAGCATATCGTTGTTGCCTTATCTGATATAAACTAAGGATTTACAGTCCTTTCAATCTGTCGTGTGCAAACTATTTAATTGCGCTAAAAACCTTCCTTCTTTTAGGATATATCAGTTAATAGCTGAAAAATGTAATATAAATGCCTGATAACATCGGCTATATTTTTTACTTGTGTTCTAATATTCATTTATAGCGCAATTAAATGGTTGACACATGATTAACCATGTGCTACTCTTCTACCTATATTTAACTCGACTCATTACCACAGATTATATAGGAGAGATACACATGGCTGATACAAATTTTCTGCAACAAGCTCGCTGTCTTCATCTTACTCCTGAAAAAGTCCATGACGAACGCTTTCAGGAAGAAGGCGGCTTTTTCGATCCTAAAGATATCGTACAGGTCAAATACGAGCTGGTTCGATCATGCGTGGTAGAAGGTAGCAATGTAGCTTCCGCCTGCATGCGCTTTGGCTTTTCCAGAACGACATATTATAAGGTTTATGAGGCCTTTATCCAAGGTGGCATCCCATCTCTTATGGGACGTCCAAGAGGCCGCCCTCAGCCTATTAAGCTTAATGAGGTTGTGCTCGGTTATTTGATCGCCGAAAAAGCCAAGAATCCGAAACTTTCAGCCTCAGAAATGGTCACTCACGTAATGAATCGATATAATGTACAAATCT
>CBDUUO010000484.1:0-3190 GCA_965370395.1 uncultured bacterium | reverse complement strand
ATAGGCGTGCTAAAGGGAGGACCATCATTTGAAATCAGATCAGTTGCGGATTGCAATGTTCAGCATCCATTCGAGCCCGATTGGTGAGTTGGGGACTAAGAATACAGGGGGTATGAGTGTCTATATTCGCGAACTTTCCCGTCATCTTGGTGTTTTCGGCCACTGTGTCGATATTTACACCCGACTGAATGGCACCAAACATAATCAAATCATCGAGTTGTATGATAATGTGCGCTTAATTCATTTGAGGGCCGGCAGCAACGGCTATGTCCATAAACTGGCGCTTTATTACTATCTGTCGGATTTTTTAAGAGCACTCGAAGGATTTAAAAATCAGGAAGGCCTGCATTACGACCTGATTCACAGCCATTACTGGTTATCCGGACGTCTGGGCAGCTGGGTTCAGGATCGCTGGAACATCCCCCATATCGTCATGTTTCACACCCTGGGAACCGTAAAAAACATTGCCGGTGTGGCAGACCGCGAGCCTGATCTTCGCATCGCCACCGAAAAGAAATTGGCCCGAACCTGTCAGCGAATTTTGGCCCCCACCGACAGGGAAAAAGAAAACCTCTTAAAATACTGTCAACCGTCTGCTGAAAAAATCGGTGTCGTGCCCTGCGGCGTTAATCTGGATCTTTTCCGGCCTATGGATAAGGCAGCCGCCAGACAGCGTTTGGGGTTTGATGAAGATGAATCCATCGTGTTGTATGTCGGCAGATTCGACCCGATCAAAGGGATTGACAGGCTGCTTGAGGCCATGGCTTATCTGAAACACCTTAAACGGATGCGGCTGGTCATCATCGGCGGTGACGGCCCCGATACACCTGAATACCAGAACCTGCAGCAGTTGTCCGGCAAATTCGGCATTCAAAAATCAGTGCGCTTTGTCGGCCGCGTAGAGCAGAACAAATTGCCGCCGTATTACAGCGCTGCGGATGCTCTGGTTGTTTCCTCCTACTATGAAAGCTTTGGACTGGTCGGGCTTGAATCATTGGCCTGTGGGACACCGGTTGTGGCAACCCGGGTGGGTGCCATGGAGCGTATTCTTGAGGACGGTAAAACCGGTTATGTGGTGGCCGATGCAACTCCCCGCGGGCTGGCAAACAGCATAGAAAAGATCATCTCAAACTCAGCGAACCCATTGTTATCCGCCCATGCCATTCGCGCTTCGGTTCTTAAATACGGATGGTCGAATGTCGCGTCGGCGGTTGTTAACGAATATGACACTGTGTTCAGGAATTCGCTATCTGAACCTACACGGACGCCCTCCGCATTTGCGTCTTCTGTTTAATCAATTATCTTTTTCGCTTTGGAAATGTTGTCTTTTGCTTTTTGATTATTCGGATCAATCTCCAGGACTTTTTGCCACAGTCCCACCGCTCTGTCGATTTCTCCCTGCATGGCGTAGGCAACGCCCAGATTATTATAGGCCTCTAAATCAGCAGGGTCCAGTTCGATGACCTTGCGGTATGCATATACGGCATCTTTTCTCAATTGCAGCCGCATGTATATATTGGCGAGATTGAAATAAGCATCGGTGTATTCGGGGTTCAGTTCAACGGCTTTTTTGTAGGCATCAATGGCATTTTCGAATAATCCTTTTTCTTCATAGGCACGACCCAGGTTGTAGTGGTTCTTATCCATATTGGGACCCAACTCAATGGCCGTTGTATATTCTCGAATCGCTTCATCCAGAAACCCTCGTTCTTGATAGGCCAAGCCAAGCCCGCCATGGACAATTGGATTGTCCGGCGATTTTTCAACCGTGTTTGCCCAGACACTGAAATTGTCTTTCCATACCGGGTTTCGTGTCACTGTAACCAATGAATAAAAAATAAGAAGACCGATCAAAATAGAATATTTCAGCAGCGCTATCTTTTTTGATTTAGTTAAAGCCGATCGACCCGGTACCGCGTTGATTAATATGGAGATGACCATACAAAATCCGACCAACGGCAGGTACAAATAGCGCTCGGCGATGGGGTTATGTATCTCTATCAAGTTTGAGACCGGCAGCAGCGTGATGATAAACCACCAGATACCGAAAAAAATTCCTTTTGAATATTTATATATGAAAAAGCTGCCGACGGTGATTCCGATTACGGCGATAAAAGAGAATATGTTGGAAAATTCTAAAAAGCGGTCTGGATACGCAAACGAATACTCAGCATTTAAATTAAGCGGAAACAATACCAGCTTAATATAATCAAATAGATGATCGGGTAGAAAAAGGATTCTTTCAAAGAGGCTGGCGCGCGAATAGGAGAAGGAACCCGCTGGATTCACCAGGATTTTAAATCTTAACGCCAGATAAAATATAGCAACCAGGGCAAATCCAAGGTAATAAAATTTTTGTCTGTCAATGGTCGCGATCGTCTGTTTGATGAAACCATTTGTTTTGGCGGTTTGCCTTAGTGTGAAATCATAAAGGAAAATGATGGCCGGCAAAGTGATCGCCATTTCTTTGGATAACAGCGCCACCAGGAAAGAAGCTAACGAAAAGAAGTAAATTGGCAAATCGGATGAATTTTCTTTTGCGGTAGCTTTGATGTAAAGCATCAGGGCCAGTAGGTAAAAAAATGTAGCTAAAAGATCTTCGTTGTAAGAAATGCAATTAACGGTCTCGGTCAGGACCGGATGGCAGGCAAACACCAAAGCGGCGATCAGAGAAGATTTTTTATTGCTCTGGATATAGTCCACCAGTACGTAGACCCAGATCACATTGAAACTGTGTAACAGCAAACTGGTTAGATGGAATGCCAAAGGATTTAAATTAAAAAGGGCGTATATCAGAAAGTATGACAGGGTTGCGATGGGGCGATAACTGACTTCTGTCTGGGCAATTTTAAAGTAATCCAGGTTAAAAAACGCCGGAAAGTTTTTGCTTAAATCTTTAATATGCTCATTATGCACGATCGTATACATATCATCAAAGACAAAGCCATTTGACAGGGCGTTTATATAGACGACGATGCCCAGGGCTATCGGCAGGACGACCGGCAGCAGTTGCCTAAAGCGCGCTTTTGAAAACATTCCGTCTTTATTGTTTGCAGCATCCATACCTTATCGGCAAATATCAGATATAGCCATCAGGGTAAAGGAAACAAAAGTTGCTGTTGTGTCCCTTATGTGATTTTCAAAACACGGATTGGTTTTATAAATCTTCTTTTTCAACAATACAGGTGTC
>CBDUUO010000483.1:0-3197 GCA_965370395.1 uncultured bacterium | reverse complement strand
GTCATTGCGAGGAGCATGAGCGACGAAGCAATCTTTTGCTTAATTTCACCGAGAATCGCTCTTCGGAAAGTATCCGACTTTACAAGATCAATAGTTCTCGTATATAATAGCAACTCACATTTTGCAATGGGACATGGCACAACGAAATCGATCGGCCCCGCTAAAAAATTCGGGGCTCTTTGATATGGGATAAAGTTCATGAGCCGCACTCAGCTTAACGCCCTTGATAATCCAGTGGATACTGCGAAGAATAAATCCAATGAAGCACTGGTTGCCTTACTGCAGGACAACCGCACTTTGCGCATCGGCATGTTGAATAATCCGCTGAGCGGGGGCAATCGCAAACGACTGCTGCAAATTCGCAAGATAGCAGCGAATTATCCCCAGGTTATCCAGCGGGAGGTTCAAACCCCCGCCGAAGTGGCTTTGACACTATCAGATTTTGCCGGCCAGGAAATCCGTATTCTGGTGGTCAACGGGGGAGACGGCACCGTCCAGGCGGTGTTGACCGCCATATTTAATGACCGGGCATTTGAGAAAATGCCGTTGATTGCCGTTTTGCGCTCGGCCGGCACCACCAGCATGATTGCCGGAGACATCGGTTTAAAAGGTTCCCGTCAAAAAGCCTTACAACGACTTTTCAGGTGGACACATACAAAGGACAGTCAGGCGACGGTGCTCCGGCGACCGGTGCTAAGGGTCCAGGTACCGCTGGAGAAAAGACCGGTTTACGGAATGTTTTTCGGGGCAGCCGGCATCTATCAGGCAACGCACTTTTATCACCGGAAAATCCACACGAAGGGGCTGCGCGGCGAGGTGGGCCCCGGTATAACCCTGGCCCGGTTCATACTCGCTGCCGCTTTTAAAGACCGTAAAGCGCTTTCCTCAGTTCCCGTCACCACGCGTTTGAACCACAACTCACCCGAGCAGCACCATTTCTTTGCGGTGTTCGTCACGTCACTGGAGCGCCTGTTTCTCGGATTGCGTCCCTATTGGGGAACGGAGCCAGGACCGCTGCATTATACCGCCATCGGCTCGCGTCCGCATCGTTTTGTGCGATTGTTGCCGTCTTTGATGCGAGGCCGCCAAAACCCTCAGATAAAACCGGCCAATGGTTACATCAGTCACAATGTTGATGAGATTCAACTGACCCTGAACGGCGGATTTTCGCTGGATGGACAATTGTACCATGCGGACAGTCAGCAAGGGCCGGTGGTGGTCGCCTATGGCGGACATGCATCGTTTTTGCAGCTATAATTATGCCCATTGAAACACCACTTACAGATCAGATACACCGGCACATTTTACAGCCGATACCGCCGGCCATAAAAACGCTGTCGAATGCACTGCTGGCGAACTACGGCAAAGCGGTTGAAGCCATCCTGTTTTACGGTTCGTGTCTGCGAACCGGCGAGGACCGTGGCGGACTGGTTGACTTGTATGTGCTGGTGGATCGTTACCGCGCAGTTGAACCCAGACGTTTCCTGGCGGCCCTGAATAAACTGCTGCCACCCAATGTATTTTATATCGAAGTGCCTTTTGAAGATCGCACGGTCCGCGCCAAGTATGCCGTGCTTTCCCTCACCGATTTCACCCATGGAACATCCAAACGCTGGTTTCACTCTTATATCTGGGGACGATTTGCCCAGCCGATTGGTCTGATATATACCCGCAATGATCAAGTCGCCCAACCGATTATATCGGCATTGGCACAGGCCGTTTTAACCTTCATTGCCAGGGTGCTGCCCCGGGTGCCCGCATCTTTTACAGCCCGCGATTTGTGGCGCATCGGGTGGGAACTCAGCTATCGGGCTGAACTTCGAGCAGAGCGACCTGAAAAATTGGCCCGGCTGTTTGAGGCCGCACCGCATTATTATGAAAGCTTAACCCGCGCAGCGCTGGACCGCTTATCATTTCCCGTCGATATTCAAAAAGAAAATGGCTTTTATCGCTACACGGCATCCATTCCTGATCGTACCCGTCGCATGAGTCAGTTGGATTGGATGGTCAGGTCCTGGCAGGGCAAATTGCTTTCTGTTTTACGACTGCTCAAGGGCCTGTTGACTTTTCGCGGCGGGGTTGACTACATCCTGTGGAAAATTGAACGCCACTCAGGCGTAAAATTCGAAGTGCCGCTGCGGCTGAAACGCTACCCGCTGCTGGCAACCTGCGTGATCTTCTGGAAACTCTATCGCCGGGGGGGTTACCGTTGAAAACGTTTATCGCGCAGATACCCAAAATCCATCTGCTGTTTTTTGGCAAAATGCTGGGAAACCTGCTGTATTACCTTGCGGCGCCCCAACGGCGCATTGTCAGGCGCAATTTACAATTTTCCCATGTTGAATCATCGCCACAGCAACTCCAAAGCCTGTTGAAACGCATTTTTAGACATTTCGGAATTACCATCCTGGAACTTCTTCAAATGACTTGCTTTTCTCAAAAAGAGCTCCTCAGAAATGTACACCTTGAAGGAAAAGAAATTATAATCGAAGCGATGGCCAGGCAAAAAGGTGTTGTTCTGATTACGGCCCATCTGGGAAACTATGAAATGGCCTGGCAATATGTCCCCTGTTATTTCGGCCGCCAAATGGCCGGTGTCGCAAAAAAAATGCGAAATGTGCGGCTTGACCGCTTGATCCATAAAATGCGGACACGCTTTGGCAACAAGATCATTTATAAAAAAGGCGCGTTGCCGGAAATGATGCAAACGCTTCGCCGGGGGGAGATGGTCGGCCTATTGATGGATATCAGCCGGCGATTCGACGGGGTGGAAGTAAATTTTTTCGGGCGCCGGGCGACCGCCACACCGGCAGCAGCCCTGATAGGGCTTCGATGCAAGAGCCCGATCATTCCGGCTTTCTGTCATCGCAGCGCTAATGGCAAATTGATCATACGCGTTGAACGCCCGATTGAAATTCAACGAACCAAAGACCTGCGTGCCGATTTGCAAACCAATACCCAGCTGATAACCGATCGTGTGGAACGGGCGGTTCGAAATTATCCGGAACAATGGAACTGGATGCTTAAGCGCTGGAAGGAGTTTTATCCAGATCTTTACCCGGAATCAGAGAAACGCCTGAAGCGCATAAAAAAGAAAGAAAAAAGGAAAATGAAATCATCCTGAGCTAACAGAGAAGGGTTATGCCGCCAGCAAGAGGCGGGCTTCCACCATGTCCCAGGGTACATTAATCCTATCA
>CBDUUO010000482.1:0-3212 GCA_965370395.1 uncultured bacterium | reverse complement strand
AAACGCATCACCAAGCATCCCATTCTGGAGATTCCTGAAAATAAAGAAGTCATCTTTACCTGGAATGGAAAAAAGTTGACCGGGTATGAAGGCGAAATGATATCTTCAGCTCTTTTTGCCAACGGCATTCACACATTCGGCCACCATCCCAAGGATAACAGCCCCCAGGGCATGTTTTGTGCCAATGGACAGTGCTCCCAATGTCTGGTTATTGCCGATGGTCTGCCGGTCAAGTCGTGTATGACGCCTCTAGCGGAGGCCATGATCGTCGAAAGTGTTGAGGGGCTGCCCAAACTGCCGGAAGATGATGCAGAACCCCGAATCCAATCGGTGCCTACCAGGGACGTGGAAGTTTTGGTCATCGGTGCCGGCCCGGCGGGACTGGCTGCGGCGGTTGAACTGGGCAAGCTCGGAGTCGAAACACTGATCATCGATGATAAAGACCGCCCCGGGGGAAAACTGGTCCTGCAAACCCATAAATTTTTCGGCTCGGTTGAAGATTCCTACGCCGGAACCCGGGGCTTTGAGATCGCGGCCATTTTAGAAGAAGAGATAAACAAACTCGAGTCGGTTGAGATCTGGCTGAATACCACAGCGGTCGGTGTTTTTTCAGATAAAATTATCGGTGCCGTTAAAGGTGTTAAAAGCAGCCGCTACAAGCAAATTAAGCCTAAAAAGCTGCTGATTGCCACCGGTGCCAGGGAAAAAATGCTATCGTTTCCGGGAAACACCCTGCCGGGGGTTTACGGTGCCGGTGCGTTTCAAACGCTGGTCAACCGCGATCTGATAAAATCCTCAGAAAAAGTGCTCATGGTCGGCGGCGGTAATGTGGGGCTAATCGCCGGCTATCATGCCATCCAGGCTGGCATCGAGGTGGTTGCACTCATTGAGGCGTTGCCGCAAGTCGGCGGTTACAAAGTTCATGCCGATAAACTCAAACGGCTGGGTGTGCCGATTTTAACCGGCCACACCGTTGTAGCTGCCGGCGGACAGGATAAAGTGGAATCGGTCACCGTTGCCCGGCTGAATCGGGATTGGAAGGTTGTTCCGGATACCCACAAAACTTTTGAGGTGGATACCGTCCTGATTGCGGTCGGCCTGGCCGAAGTCAACGAATTTTATTTAAAAGCCCAGAAATGGGGAATGGATGTCTTTTGTGCCGGAGACGCCCGGGAAATTGCCGAAGCGTCTGCGGCGATGTTCACCGGCAAGATTGAGGGTCTCAAAATCGCCCAATCTCTCGGGTTGCCGGTCGGCGAGATCCCGCGGGAATGGGATCAGAAAGCCACCATTTTAAAATCCAAACCCGGGCCTACTGTGAGCCGCAAACAACCGGCCCGGGAGCAAGGGGTGTTTCCGATTTTTCACTGCTATCAGGAAGTGCCCTGCAATCCCTGCACGTCGGTATGTCCGGTCGGCGCCATTCGAACCGAGCAGGATGAAATCACCGGCCTGCCCTATATAACCGATTTAGATGCCTGTACCGGCTGCGGCAGCTGCGTGGCTGTTTGCCCGGGTCTGTCGATGATCCTGGTCGATTACCGGGACGACCCCGAGCATCCGCTGGTCACCCTGCCCTATGAAATCTGGCGCGAGCGGTTTGAAGTCGGTCAGAACGTCCCGGTTACCGATGTGGACGGGGCGATTTTGGGATATTATCCGGTGGAAAAAATATCGACCCGGCGAAAATACCCGGGTACCTTGCTGGTACAGATTAAAGTGGATAAAATGGTCGCAAAGGCAGCCATGGGAATCTGGGTGCAGGAAAAACAAATAGAGCCTTCCAAAATTTACGAGAAAGAATTGCCTCCGGATGACGCCATTATCTGTCGCTGTGAACGCATAACCGCCGGTGAAATCAAAGCGGCCATCCGCAATGGCGTCAGGGATATGAATCAGCTAAAAGCCTTAACCCGGGTCGGCATGGGTGCCTGCGGCTCAAAAACCTGCCGGCCGATGATCTGGCGAATATTCAAAGAAGAAGGCATTGATCTGGACACGGTAACGGATCGCGTCGATCGGCCGCTATTTATTGAGGTTCCGATTGGAATGCTGGCCGGGGCACACGGAGAGGGTCATCTTGAAAACAAGTGATGTTATCGTTGTCGGGGCCGGATCGGTGGGTGTGCCGACAGCCCTGGCGTTAGGTGAACACGGCATCAAAACCCGGGTGATCGACATGCATCCGTCACCGGGCCAGGGGGAAAATAAACATGCCATCGGCGGCATACGGGCAACCCATTCGGAACCCGGCAAAATACTGACCTGCCGGCGTTCCCTCGAAATTTTTGAGACCTGGCAGGATCTACACGGTGATCACATCGAATGGCTCAAAGGCGGCTATACCTTTCCGGTTTACCGCAAACACGATGAGAGGATGTTAAAAAAGCTGCTGCCCGTCCAGAAGAAATACGGACTGAACATCGATTTCATGGGACCGAAAGGAATTCAGCAACTGATACCCGGTATAAATCCCCAGGGATTGCGCGGGGGCACCTTTTCACCGGATGATGCTTCAATCTCTCCGCTACTGACAGCAAACGCTTTTTATCGCCGCGCCGTCGATCGGGGAGTCGCATTTCATTTCAAAGAACGCGTTAACAAAATACAGGTTCAAGATGGCAGGGTAATTGGCGTGGAAACCGACCAGTCTGAATATACCGCTCCGATCGTCGTTGATACGGCCGGGCCCTATTCCACGGAGCTGGGCCGCACCGTGGGTATCGACATACCGGTGGTTCCGGATTCCCACGAAGCCGCCATCACAGAACCGGTCAGGCCGTTTTTTAAGTGCATGGTGGTGGACATCCGTCCCGGACCGGGGTCTAAAAATTTTTATTTCTACCAGAATCTGCACGGACAGGTGATTTTTTGCCTCACACCCGACCCGCCCGTCATCGGAACAGACAAAGGGGAAACCTCGGTATTTCTTCCCCAGGTGAGTGCCCGCATCGTGCACCTGATTCCACGGCTCAAAAATTTAAGAGTGCGCCGAACCTGGCGCGGGCTTTATCCGATGACCCCGGACGGCTCTCCGGTGGTGGGATGGAACCGCCAGGTTCGCGGTTTGCTGCATGCCACGGGCATGTGCGGCCAGGGGTTGATGCTGGGACCGGGTACCGGGGAAGTGGTTGCCCGGATGATTGCGGATCAAGCCACCGATGACGATCAAATGATTTTAGAAGAGTTTTCGCCTTACAGAAAATTCGAGG
>CBDUUO010000481.1:0-3219 GCA_965370395.1 uncultured bacterium | reverse complement strand
TCGGGAGCCATTCTTACTACCGCATTTGAAAGGGCTGATTTTAAGGTTCAGCGCTCCTGTTTGGAAAAACCATATCCGAAGTTGTTGCATAAAATCTATGACCAAACGGGCGGTTTAATCATATTCGCAGATTTTGCAGGCCGGATTGCACCCCTGCTTTCAGATCTGAACAAAAGCCGGAATCTCACCTTGATTTTGGACCACCACGTGGCCGAAGCTTCCACCGACCCTAGGGTGCACAACCTGGATCCCGATCTTTACGGTCTTAAGGGCGATCGCGATATTTCCGGTTCAACCACCTGTTATCTCTTTGCAAAGACCCTGGATGCATCCAATGACGACCTCGCCCATATGGCTGCCATCGGCGCTGTGGGAGATGAGTTTTTTGTGGATGGCTGTCTGGCCGGTGAAAATCGTGATGCCGCTACCGAAGCGGTCAAACAGGGAAAACTGGAAATTCGCAAACATGAAACCGGTGAGCGTTACTATTTAAATACTTCCAGGGGATCCGTCGCCTGTGATGAACTGGGCGCTTATCTGGACACCCTGGGCGCCGCCGGCTATTATCAAAAAGGACCGGACATGGGAATCAAGGTCTGTCTGGAGGGCGCGACCTTTGAATCCGACCAGATGCTGGAAAAATTGCAGGCCATTCAACATAAAGCATTTGAAAAAGAGATCTCAAAGATCCAGTCCGATGGATTGAAAAAAACGGCAAATATCCAGTGGTTACACGTCGAGAATCGATTTGCGCCCATGGGCGTTAAAATGATCGGTGTATTCTGCGATGCCATCAAAAATTCCGAAGCTGTCGATAAACACCGTTACGTTGCCGGTTTTCAGATCATTCCCAACGAAATCCCGGGTTTCGGACCCATGGAATTCAATGAGGTTAAGATTTCCATGCGGGTATCCGCCCAAATAGAGGCAGAAATCCGAGCCAATAAAAAAATGGGGCTCAATATTTTATTGCCCGAAGCAACCAACAAACTCGGCGGTTTCTCTGACGCCTGCCATAGCTTGACAGCTGCCACCACAGTGGCCATCGGCAAGGAAGAACAGTTAATTGAGGAAATGGAAAAGCTCCTCAGTCAGTAATTTCCTGCATTAGCTATCAAATAATTCTGGATGTTCGATATTTCAAAACAAGAATATTACTGTTGGAGGTTTGAGGTTAGAGGTTGGAGGCAAGAATAGTTGAAGTCTAAAATTAAAAAATTATTTGATCCTTTTTTGCCTCAAACCTCAAGCGAAGCGCTCCTCAAGTAAAACGGTCCTTGAGCGAAGCGCTCTTTTCTCCGTATTGCATATATCTGGTAAAAAGTTATTCTTGGATAGTATTTAGCAAGGTCGCGTACATACAAGTTACAAAACAAAGGAGAACACCATGGGCAAAGGATCAGCGTTTGGAAAAACAATACTGATTGGAGATTCATTTGTGTTGAGGGAGGTTCCGGCCATAGTCTCTTCCATTCCGTTTGAAACCGAGTGTGTCGTCGAACGATTGAATGAGGGACAAGGCTGGATATTGGAGGACAACCGAACAGAAGTTCCGGGATACAAGGAAAAGAAAAAAGACCAGCAGGTCGACTCCATCAACCGAATTCTTGAGGTGATGAAAGTTGATGCTCAAAAAAATCCCATTAAAATCACTTATGGCGGATCGCTGTTGGCCGGAAGCGGCGTCGGTGCCAGTGCTGCCAGTTGTGTTTCGCTGGCCCGGGCCCTGAACGATGAATTTCATCTAAATCTCTCCATTGAAGAAATTAATCATATCGGCTGGGAAGGCGAATTTGCCTATCACGGCACCCCCAGCGGTGTTGACAATACCACTTCGACTTTCGGCGGGTTAATCCTGTATCAAATCAAAAATGGACAAAAGACCTGGGAACACATCAATCTAAAAGAACCCGTAGAAGTGGTGTTGGGCAACAGTGGTGTGACGGCCGATACCTCGAAATTGGATGCGCATGTAAAGGCCCAGCAGGAAAAAGAGCCTGATTTGTTTAACAAGCGTTTGCAAGCTGTCAGCGACCAGGCATTTGAAATGAAAAAGGCATTAGAGGATCACGACCTGGAAAAAGTGGGCCAGATCATGACCGCAAACCACAAAATTCTGATTGACATGGATCTTTCCCATGAAAAGCTGATTTACCTCTGCAATATGGCTATTGAACTCGGTGCTTTAGGTGCCAAAGTGACCGGTGGCGGCCGGGGCGGTTACATGAATGCCCTGACGCCGGGTAAGGAACTTCAGGAAAAAGTGGCAAAAACCTTCGAAAATGAGGGGTATAAGGTCATCAGGGCCACAATCGGTGAAAGCTGATCAAGTATGAGAAACCATAGGATCGCATCTTAAATATTAAGTGTTGATTTCGAATATTTAAGATGTGACCATTTTCTTCTTTCCCTAAATTCTTAATGGGTTTTCAATGCGAACACCTCGAACCACCTGGCCGTCATTTAAATCCTCTGACCAAATCTTTTCACATTTTGCACCTTCAGCTGCAGTGACGATGAGCGCATCCCAGAAAGATAACCTGTTAATGATGCTGCAATCGATCGCTTCTTTAATGATCTGGGGGGTAATAATTATCGTTTCGAATCTTTCAAATGAATGCAGGATATCTTTTACGATCAGAACATCAGCGCCAAGTTTGGCTGTTGATGCAACATAGAATTCCTGCATTACTTGAGCAGATATTACACCCCGTAAATCACCGGTCAACGTTTTTAGGAGTTCGCGACATTTTTTTCGTTTTTCTGGCTCAAACTGATCCAGGCTGTAAACCAGGATATTCGTATCAATGAAGATCTTAGACATTGTAAAGCTCCTCGCGATTCCATTTGCGGCCTTCGGAATTGCCGCCGGCACGATCCATAAGGCGAAAACATTCCTCAAGCCAATCGTCAGATTGCGATCTAACGGTCTGTTCTAAAAGCTTCCGAATGAGTGCGTTCATTGATGTTCGGTGCTTTTCCGCATAGCGCCGACCGGACTTTAGCAATTCTTCATCAAGTGAAATTGTTATATTGGGCATGACAAACCTCCTTAATTATTTTTACACATTATAAGTGAACACTGATTATGTGTCAATAACAATCCCTGAGATTCTTGTCCAATATTTTGAAATGCTTTTTTCTCAAGTCCCGTTCATTATATATTTGTAAGTACAATAAATAACCTAAAAACTTCGCATGGAATTGTGGACTCATAGC
>CBDUUO010000480.1:0-3226 GCA_965370395.1 uncultured bacterium | reverse complement strand
CTGGCCTCTTGTCTGTCATCAAAGGCAATGGTTGAAGTACCGAGAATTTGATAGGTCTCATGACCCTTTCCGGCAATCAGCACCGTGTCGCCGGGCTCGGAAACCGTAATTCCCAGCTGAATTGCCCGCTGCCGGTCGGCTTCAACCACATAGCCTTTTTCCTTAAAACCGTTCTTCAAAGCGGCCGCTGAATATTGGCGGCTGTTTGCTTTGCGGGCGCCTTCAAGAATTTGAGCGATAATCGCCATGGGGTCCTCTGTGCGCGGATTATCTGAAGTCACCACCGCCAGATCGCAAAGTCGCGCAGCAATTTCCCCCATTAGCGGCCGCTTTTCCTTGTCTCTGTCGCCGCCGCAGCCGAACACGCAGATAATCTTATCTTCCATAATGGCGCTCAGGGCCAAGATGGCATTTTCCAGGGCGTCGGGTGTATGGGCATAATCCACATACACAAAACGGCCGGCATTGTTTTCAATATGCTCCAGACGACCCGGTATGACGGAGACGGCTTCGATTCCGGATCTCAGGTCCTCGACCGGCAGATTCAGCGCCGATCCAACACCGGCCGCGCACAGGATATTTTCCAGGTTGTGTTCGCCCACAAGGCGGGATTTAAAATTGAATTTCCCGCCCGGCGTTGTGATCTCACCGGCAATGCCGTTTCGGTCGCATTGCGCGTTTTGGGCGTGAACGGTATCATCGGGCCTTGAACCGGTCTTAATTACCGGAACTTTCAGGACCTCAACCAGTTCGCTGCCGTTTTTGCTGTTACAATTAATCACTGCGACCGCCTGCCCGCTTTTAGGGCCCTCAACCAGATATTCGGTAAAAAGCTTTTTTTTGCTGGCCCAGTAGGATGCCATGTCTCCGTGGAAATCGAGATGATCCTGACTCAGGTTGATAAACACCGCTACGTCAAACCAGCAGCCTCGGATGCGATACAGGCAAATGGCATGCGATGAAGCCTCCATGACCACATGGCTGACGCCTGCTCGCAGCATATCAGCTAAAATGCGCTGCAGATCTAGCGACTCGGGCGTGGTTATCGGATTATCGAAAGTTTGCCCCGCATATCGATAGTTAATGGTTCCGATGACGCCAACCTCACATCCGGCCTGCTGCAGGATGCTTTCAACCAGATATGCGGTGGTGGTTTTACCGTTGGTGCCGGTAATACCGATAACCGTCAATCGCTCTGCTGGGTTGTCAAAAAAGCAGACAGCGATATCAGCCAGCGCCTGCCTTGTATCGGCAACCCGTATGTTTAGCGCTCTGCTTTTAATTTCTTTTTGCGAAACGACCGCGACCGCACCTCTTTTAATCGCATCGTCAATGTAATCGTGGCCATCGGCTGCATGTCCGGCAATGGCGACAAACAATCCGCCGGGCTGGACGTCCTGGGATCGATAATGAATCGACCGAATCTCCGGATCCTTTTTGCCAGATCCTTTATGATCAACCGACAGCGGTTTGACAGCCTTCATTAGACCCGACAATTTCACCCTCTGGCCCCGATCCTGCGGGAAGTCGCAAATTGTTTCGTGCCGCTTTGGGGCGGTATGTTCAAATAATTCAGCGCTTCACGAGCGATTCTTCGAAACACCGGTGCCGCTACCGTCCCGCCGTAATATTTTCCCTTGGGTTCATCAATGACCACCAGTATCGCCAACTTCGGATCGTCGGCCGGAGTAAACCCAACAAATGAGGCCATATGGGTGGTATGTGAATAGGTTCCGTTCTTATCCAGCTTACGTGCCGTCCCGGTTTTACCGCCGACCGTATAACCTTCAAGGGCGGCATTGACCCCGGTGCCGCCTTTGGCGATGACGGTTTTCATGATGGTTTTGACGGTGCGGGCTGTCTTTTTCGAGATGACCCTTCTAACCGTTTGCGGCTGAAATTGTTTCACCGGTTCGTTGTTTTGGTCTGTGATGGCCTGCACAAAATAAGGCTTCATCAAAATTCCATCGTTGGCGATGGCTGCAACCGCTGTGACCAGTTGAATGGCCGATACCGATATCCCGTAGCCAAATGAAATGGCGCCGGTATCCACAGTCGTCCAGTTCTTGTAATGGGCCAGGCTGCCGGCGGTCTCTCCGGGCGAGTCGATTTCCGTTTTGGTGCCGAAACCGAATTTGCGAAACATCACGTAAAGCCGCTTTGAGCCGACTTTTTCGCTGATTTTCACCGCCCCGATATTACTTGAATATTTAATAATTTGCTGCAATGACAACCAGCCGTGCTTTTTGATGTCATGCACGACATTTCGCCCGATTTTATAGGCGCCGTTTTCGCAATAAAAGATCGTGCTCGCCTTGATATTTCCGGACTCGATGGCAGCCGCCGCGCTGAATATTTTCATGGTAGAGCCCGGTTCAAACGGATCGGTGATAGCGCGGTTGCGCCACAGTTCCCTATTAAAATCCGTATAGGCATTGGGATTAAAAAGCGGAACATGCGCCATGGCCAGAATAGCGCCGGTTTGGGGTTCGATGACAATGGCCATCCCCGACCGGGCGGAATATTCTTTAACCGTCTCTTCCAGAGCGCTTTCGGTGATATACTGAATAGCGCGGTCAATGGTCAGGATGATATTATGACCGCCGGTGTGGCCCTCTTTTTTTTGGGCTTCATTGAAAACCTTACCCAGAGCATCTTTGAAAACCGTATGCTTGCTGGCTGATCCCCGCAAATATTGATCATAGGAAAATTCGATTCCTTCCAGACCGTAACCGTCAAGGCCCGTGAATCCGATGGCCTGGGATGCCAGCGTTTTATTGGGATAGAAACGGTTGCGCTCCGGTACAAACTCGATGCCGTCCAAATCCAGTGCTTTTACCGCAGCGGTTTCCTTTGGGCTTGCCTGGCGCTTAATCCAGACAAACGGCCCTTTGGATTTGAGTTTCTTTAATATACGGCGACGATCCGCTTTTAAAATCTTTGCCAGGGCCCTGGCGGCCGCCTTGGGGTGCTTTATTTTAGACGGCCGGGCCGCAATCGAGGTTACATCGATGGTGACGGCCATTTCCCTCAAATTGCGATCGTACACCGTTCCACGCTTGCCGCTTGATTTAAGAGATTGTTCATACTGGCTCGAGGCTTTTTGAGCCAGCCAGGAACTGCGGTACACCTGTAGATGCACGGCTTTGGCACCGATCACCGCAAACAGGGCGATGAATGCCAAGCCGACCAAAAAAACCCGCAATTTGATGTATTTTCCTATCAT
>CBDUUO010000479.1:0-3230 GCA_965370395.1 uncultured bacterium | reverse complement strand
TAATTAGTTTTATGCGGCCAGGGACATACTTTCTCCAGAGGGCATTGCGGGCATTTTGGTTTTCGAGCACTGCATATAGACCGGCCAAAAAAAATGAGCTGAAGACAGAAATCGTTCCAGGCTTTTTGGGGTATGAGGCCCATCAGGTCAAATTCGATTTTGACCGGGTTTTTATTTTCGGTTAGACCGAGTCGGTTTGAAATACGGGCCACATGGGTGTCCACCACGACTCCGGGGATGCCGAACACGGCCCCTAAAACGACATTGGCGGTCTTGCGCCCCACCCCGGGAAGTTTGACCAGTTCTTCCAGCGTTTGAGGTATCTTGCCGTTATGTTTCTCTATAAGCGTTTTAGAACAATTTTTGATATTTTTGGCTTTATTGTGGAAAAAGCCGGTGGGACGAATCAAATTCTCAATCGTTTTTAGGGGTGCATCGGCAAAATCGGCAGGCGTTTTAAGACGTTTAAAGAGCACCGGGGTGACCTGATTCACCTGTTTGTCTGTGCATTGCGCGGATAGAATGGTGGCAACCAGCAGTTGAAAGGGTGTTTGATGAATTAACGGGGTCTTGACGTCAGAATAGATGGTTCTTAGTATTTTACGTATCTTGTCGGTCCGCGTTTTGAGTTCCATTCAGGTATCCGTTTCTGTTGGGAATTCTTTCTGCGTCGGATAGCACCAACGGCGGTGTCCCACCCGATGGCGACTGCTTGTGGGAGCGGCTTTCAGCCGCGATGGAGGCTATATGCTTACCGTGGCCAGGGTCAGATCCATCACTAAATGCAACCGCCATGGATATACGCTTCTTTAAAAAAGACAGTCAACAATTAAAAAGAAATGTGTTGCCAAAAATATAGACCGGCCGCAAAGTAAATAATTTAACATGATAACACTCAAAAATGGAAAGCAACCCATGAACGCCACAAAAAAAATAGTACGTGCCCTGGGCTTGTGCTCCGGCGGTCTGGACAGTATGCTGGCCGGCGTTGTTTTGCGCGAACAGGGAATTGACGTCGAATGGGTCACATTCGAAACGCCGTTCTTCACGGCGGCTAAAGCCCGCAAAGCATCTGAGCGAACCGGCATCCCCTTAACCGTTAAACCCATTTATCCCATTTACATCAACATGCTGAGGGATCCGCCGGCCGGATACGGCAAACAAATGAACCCCTGCATGGATTGTCACGCGCTCATGTTCAAACTGGCCGGTGAAATGATGGAGGAAAAAAATATCGACTTTCTTTTTAGCGGTGAAGTCCTTGGGCAGCGGCCGATGTCTCAAAACAAGTCATCACTGCAGTACGTGGAGAAACATTCCGGCTATAAGGGGTATATTTTACGGCCGTTAAGCGCTAAAAATCTTCCGGAAACCATTCCGGAAAAAGGAGGGCTGGTAAATCGAGAACTCCTGCTGGACTTTGCGGGACGAGGCCGCAAGCGACAAATTGCGCTGGCCGAACAATACGGTCTCACCGATTACCCCGCACCGGCCGGCGGCTGCCTGCTGACCGATGTCGGTTATTCCAGCCGCCTCAAAGATCTCTTTGCGCATCAGGATGAGTGCACCGAAGAAGAATTGCACCTTCTAAGGTACGGTCGCCATTTTCGTTTAAGTCCGGATGCCAAGCTGATTGTCGGGCGCACCCAGAAAGACAACGAAAACATATTGAAATATCACAACCCGCAAACCGATACGGTTATCGATGTCAAAGATCACGCGAGTCCCATAGCGATAGTCCCCCGCGGCGGTCCAAAAGATGTGATTTATCTGGCGGGTTCCATATGCGTCGGTTACAGCAAGGCCTCCAACCTCACGCCGATAGATATCGTGGTCAAAACGCCTCAAGGCGAGGAGATCATCGAGGTCATCGGCATCCCGACTTCTGACTTCAAGAAATTGCTTATTTAGATTTCGGATTTGGTATAGGTGTCAGGCAATCAGGTGTCAGGTGTCGCGTGTCAGGAAAGATCAAGAAGGTTTCAGGTGTCAGCGTTCAGGTTTCAGCCCTGCCAATTCTGACACCTGACACCTGGTTCCTGAGAAATACCTGACACCTGAACACTGACACCTGACACCTCTACTAGGGCCGTGGGCCTTTTGCGGCCAGCTGCCCGCAGGCTGCCGAAATATCCTGTCCCTTGCTCTGGCGAATCATGACCGTATAGTTATTGTCGATCAAAATCTTCTGAAATCGCAGAATGGTCTCTTCATCCGGGCGCTGATATTGGCAGTCTTCGTAGGAATTGAAAGGGATCAGATTGATTTTCGATTTGATCGGCCGCAACAGCCTGGCCAAACGCCCGGCATCTTTAACCGAGTCGTTGACATCTTTTAGAAGGACATATTCGAAGGTGATCCGGCGCCCGCCGGACAGTGGAAAATGTTGGCAGGCTTTCAGCAATTTTTCGATGGGAAACTTCCGATTGATCGGCATCAAGCGGCTGCGGGTAGGGTTATCGGTGGCATTGAGCGAGACGGCCAGGTTTACCCGGGTATCACGGCCCAGGTCGGCCAGCCGGGTTACCAGACCGGCCGTTGATACGGTTACCCGTCGGCCGGCAAAGCCAAGCCCGAGGCTGCTGTCGGTGATCACCTGAAGAGCGTCCACCAGGTTTTTATAATTGGCCAGCGGCTCGCCCATTCCCATAAAAACCAGGTTGCTCAGCGGCAGCGAATCTTCCAAATCATTTTTGACATCCCTTATCTGGGAAACGATTTCCGCTTTGCTCAAATTACGCTGAAATCCGCCACTGGCGGTTAAACAAAACCGGCAGTCCTGAGCACAGCCCACCTGACTGGAAATACAGAGAGTGTAATGATCGGACTCCGGTATAAGGACGCTTTCAATGTGTTTTCCATCTTCCAGTTTAAACAGATATTTGCGTGAACCGTCTTTTGATATTTCAATATTTTCGATTGGCAGACGGCTGATCGTAAAATGATCTTCCAAAATCGGACGGATGTCTTTGGCGATATCGGTCATCAGGTCAAATCGATCCGCCTGACGCAAATAGATCCATTTTAGAATTTGATTCGCACGATAAGATTCAATCTGGCGGTCCTCCAACCAGCTGGTAAAGCGCTCTTTGGATAGCTCCAGAATGTTTATTTTTTTATCGGGACTTTTCATTTTCGATCACACACTGTATTTGAACTCCAAAATTGTATTTTTTGGTTATCCAGAAAGAACAAGTGGTATTGAATGTGGGAGCGGCTTCCAGCCGCGA
>CBDUUO010000478.1:0-3231 GCA_965370395.1 uncultured bacterium | reverse complement strand
CAAATTTATACTACCCAACCCTGTTATGGCTATTTTTCAGGGCGGAGTAATTAAATCGGTCTTTTTGAATTTCGCCTTTTAAATTTGGATGTCTATTTTTGCACCTTCGACCAGTTCGCCTGGACCCGTATAACCATTAGGAAAATTAATCCCTTGATGCCAGTTTTTTCCTGAATATAAAATCTCCGCCTTCATGGCCGGAGTTTCTAATAATATTATACTCAGGTGTTTGATCTGAGCTTCCGGCAACCATTTCCTTTATATATTGAATGTACAGCTCTTCAGACGTAAATTCATTCGATTCAATTTTGTTTAAACCGACTAAAAACGCTTTGGCAAATATCGAATGCCCCTGTCCGCCGATGTCGGAAACCGGCTCATTTCCGCCGCTGGCCAGCAGAGTCCTTGATTTCTTTGTCTGCATCTTCTTTAAATAAACTCTTCTTTTTTGAGCCGAATCAAGCTTTGCCAGAGAGCCTGTTCTGGTAAATGTACCTGAATAGCAACTGTCAGCAACGATGAGAACATGGTTGGATGAAATTCTCTTTATATTTGAGGTAATGGTGTCCACGATAATCCAGTTTTTGTCATTGTTTCTTTGCGCATCCACCGGCAGCCAGTATGCTTTGCCGGCTATTCTATCGAAATTTCCGTGACCGGCATAGTAAATGAGGAACTGGTCGTCTCTTTGCAGGATTCCTCTAAAATTATTGATGGCGTCTAAAATATCATTTCGGTTTGCATCGAGTAACACGCTGGCCTCAAATCCATATTTGAGCCTTAGCGTGTTCGCCACTTCTTGTGCATCTTTTTTGGCGGTATCCAGCTTTCTTAAGTACTTATAATTATTGTTTCCGATGACCAACGCATAATAGTTACCCGTAGCTGTTTTAGCAATCTTTACTTTAGAAGGCGCCTTTGAAGCGACTCTTGTTATCGTAAATTCTTTGCGGGCCCAGTTTTCGTAGACATCCATGGCATTGACGTCGACTTTGTTTTTACCCATTTTAAGGTAAATATCCGCTTCAAAGGTACCCGTTTCATCAAAAATTGCATCCCTGTTATTTACGGTTATTTCAACAATGCCGTTTTCATCAATGGCTGTGCCTGTGATCGTCACCTTTTTTACATCCTGGACCGTCTTGATACCCCTGGATGTGTCATGAGATGTGATAACAATCTTAGGTGGGGTCGTATCTCTTGCGGTTTTCTTTGAAGGTTGCACCGGCGCATGTGACTTCATTTTTTTGACAGTTTTTTGTTGCGCAAAGTAGGCCTTGATATCTTCCATTCCTGAAAAGTCGAATCGGAGCTGTAAAATGTTATAACTGTGGTGCGATAAGCTGTATCTATCATTACGAAATTTTAATGTGTTAGTTCCTGCGGTTAAAAATTTTGAATCGATATTTATACGGACCGTTTTTTTCCTTGCCGGCCGCAGTTGAAACCTATGGGCACTATTTTTCGGTTGATTATTTACGGTCAAATATCCCCATTCAGTTGCTGTGGTACTGCCATTTTCTGCTGTAACAACCAATGGAATCGTATTGTACTTTTTTACCAGATCGGGAAGATTCACTTCAACATTGGCAGGGCGCGGTTTTACAATGGCAGTAATTGGTCTTTTAAATGGTTTGGTGCAATCATCCCATTTGTATGTCTCCACGAAGTTAACCGCCCCTTTTGAGGCAGGTATCGGTGAAGCAGCAGGTTCAAAAGGTTTAGAAGTCGAAGCATACGTTTCCGGGCCGATGTAATGTAGTTTCGCCATTTCAGATTCTCCGACTTCCTGATCAACCAGTTCCGGGAAAACACGAGCAACGAGAAATCCCATTGATACATTCAGCCGAACATAACGAGGCTCTCCCATGCCGAGATTAAATGAGAGCTTCTTTTCAACCTCCGTTTGGGTCACAATTTCATAGTTGCCTGGATGGGTGTCCACATAAAAAAAGCCGTTCGGGACGGCCTGTCCAACGACCTGTCCATTGAGATGGACATCAGGCTGAACCGCAGCGCCGATAACAGACACGCGGTAAAAATAAATACGTCCTTTTTCAGAATTCAAAGGCGGAATCGAATCCATCATTTCTGAATATTTAGGCCCGGATGTGGCGCAGCTTAACACGCCGGCCGCGACAAACAGAATTAAGACGATCCTTCCCATTCCTTTCATTTTTACCTCCGCTGCATTATCTGAAGAGTTAAAAATAGGAGCAAAAATTAAAACCTTATGATGATACAAAATTGTTAATTGAATTTTGCTTATAGTGGTTGTCAAAAAACGTTGCGGTATTCAAACGTTTTTTTCTACAACCGTACAATCGTGCAACCGTTTATACCGCAATTCCGTATTTCGGAACATAATTATGGAAAGCGGTATAAAATTCGAAATTGCTGCCGTTTTTGAAAATATATTGCGGCAATGCAGGTCTACAATTTTACATGGGGCATGGATTTTAAGGATTAAAAACAGCGGTGCGATTGTAGCTTCAGAAAGAGGTGCAGCACAAAATGGAAACCCGGCTCGCTCAATGAGATCTATATGCGCTTCAGGTCAGGTGGAGAAAGAAGGTCAAAATTGCTTTAAAGTTGACAATACAATATTTTCGGGGATCAGGTCAAATGGATTCTATTATTCAACGACCTTCGCATCTATTCGCTTAGATCCATTGCCTTCTGGCTGTTGGTGATTAACATATATTTAAATCATATGGAGGAACAATCATGACTTCGCAAAATGCAAGAGTAAGAGACCCTTATATGGACCGCCGATCCGGAGATGACAGACGGGCTGTCTATGACTCAGATTATTTTGAAAACAACGGTGTGGAAAGAAGACACGGAGGGGATCGGAGGCAGCAGGACGAACGGCGGGACAGCTGTATCAGGGTCAGCCAATGGTCCAGCGTTTGTCCGGATGATACGTAATTGATTTATCTTAAGGTCATGGTTCTTCTTCCCAAGCCGTAAAGTGTGTTAACGGCGCCCCCACCCAGCGTTTCGCTGAAAATGGTTGTTGCCGGGCCGATCAATACACTGGCTGCTGCGGCGACCGCCAGGCCGACGATTGCGCCTGAAGATTCGTCCGCCAGGTAGCCCCAGATCAGACCCATCACCGCCAGGTACGGGAACGCCCAGATGGTATTTCTGAGCGTTAAGGCTGCATCGGCTGAATCCGTATTTTTTCGAGGTTTCATATTTTTCCTTTCTATAGTAATTGTCAAAAAT
>CBDUUO010000477.1:0-3251 GCA_965370395.1 uncultured bacterium | reverse complement strand
AGTCGGTCATTAAATCCAAAATCCGAGATCTAAAATCCAAAATATGAATAGCTCCTTTACTCCGATGTTTTTCGAAGCTACTTGGTTTTTTCACAACGAAAATAACTTAGCGCATACGAATAAATTTACAGCGGTATGTTACCATGCCGCTTATTGATCTCGGGTCGCTGTTTGTTGCGCAGCATTCTCAGGGCTTTTATCAACTCCGGTCGCGTTTCTTTGGGCTTAATCACACTGTCTACCAGCATATTGGATGCCGCGTGGTAGGGATTTGAATATTTATAATCATATTCTTCGATTTTTTGCTGCCGGAATTCCTCAGGATTTTCCGTTGCCTGAATTTCTTTGCGAAATATCAAATTCACGGCTGCGGTTGTATCGAGTACAACAAGTTGAGCGATAGGCCAGGCCAGCATGAGATCGACCCCCATGCCCACACAGCACATTCCCATCACGGCACCACCGTATTCTTTACGCAAGGCGAGGGTGATTTTGGGTACGGTGGCTTCTGAATACGCATAGAGCATTTTAGCGCCGTGACGGATAATGCCGGCATGCTCCTGGGCCACACCGGGGAAATACCCGGGCACGTCCACAAAATTAATCAGGGGGATATTGAACGCGTCGCAAAACCGGATGAAACGGGCGGCTTTGTCGGATGCATCGACATCCAGACATCCGGCCTTTATGCGCGGCTGATTGGCAACGATTCCGACGACATGACCGTCCATTCGGGCAAAGCCGACGATAATATTCAGGGCGAATCTGCGCAGGACCTCAAAAAAGGTTCCCTGATCGAACACCCGCTCGATGACCTGATGCATGTCATAGGATTTTTTAAAGTTTGCGGGGACGATTTCCTTAAGCTTTTTGTCAATGCGTTCAGGATCATCGCCGGTGTTAACGACCGGTGGATTTTCACTGTTGTTCGAAGGCAGATAACTGAGCAGTTTTTTAATAACCTCAAGGCACTCTTCATCACTGTCGGCAACGAAATGCGCTGTTCCGGTTATCTCACTGTGGACTTTGGCACCGCCGAGTTCTTCCAGACTGATATCTTCGCCGGTTACTGATTTGATGATTCCCGGCCCGGTGATCACCATGTGACTTCTGCCTTTTACCATGACAATGAAATCGGTCAATGCCGGCGAGTACACGGCAACCCCCGCGCAGGAGCCCATCATACCGGTAATCTGAGGAATAAGACCCGAAGCAGCTGTATTGCGATAAAACATGCCGGCGACGCCTCTGGATGCGAAAAAGCCTTCGTGGAGTCGGCCGCCTCCGGAGTCATTTAAAGCCACCAGGGGCGCCTTGACTTTTATGGCCTCGTCGATGATGCGGCAGATTTTTTGCCCGTGGATTGTGCCGACAGATCCGCCGAGAACCGTAACGTCCTGCGCATAAGCAAATACCAGTCGGCCTTCTATTGTACCATGGCCGGTAACCACACCATCGCCGGGCACCTTCCTTTCCTGCATCCCAAAGTCTACGGACTGACTTTCGGCTAATTTGTTAACTTCCACAAAACTGTCCGGATCGAAAAGCAGGTTCAGGCGTTCTCTGGCTGTCAATTTGCCTCTTTCGTGCTGACGGTCGACCGCCTTTTGACCACCGCCGATTTCGGCCTGTTGCTCAAGAGCCGCCAATCTTTCCAATTCACTCTGATGTGTTTTGGATTTCGTCATGGTCGTTTATCCTTTATTGATTTTTAATGATTATATAGGCTTCAGAGACTGAGAAAGAGTTAATTCAAATGTTCTGTGTTTCTTTGCGGCTTAGCGGTATCGCTTGAACTCTGTATACTGTATACCATATAAAACTGTCAATTGTTTTTCGGGAAGTTTGCAGGGTTTAAGTAATTGAATTTATTAGATGCGAAAAAACGGAGATGTCAAAATCTTGCCGCAAAACGCACCCTATCCACACCCAATTTGCACTATTTTGCAAAAAGTTTTAGGATTATTTAAAATTGGACTTTTTCGACAGTCTCTCAATATATCACAGCTCGACATCAGGTTGAGTTATTGGCAATCAAATACAAGTTTTGAAAGGCATAAAAATATTAACAGAACCATTTATTTCACAAAGTCGGCATTTGACTGAGGAGGATCACAATATAAATTGAACCGCAGAAAATTTCTAAAAATATCCGCAGTAACCGCGGGAGCTACGATAATAGGAGGAGGTACAATTTACACCATGTTCAAAGATTCAGACCCTCTTAGCCCCTTCTTTGAAGCCACGCAAAAGATCTTTACAGCTCGCTTCGGTGACGATCTTTCGGCTACACTCGTAATGGAAACAAAGCAAGCCTATCAAGCCCTTCGCCCCGAAATTCCTAACATCGGTGGCAAGGGGAATATGTTTACTGAGTGGCTCAATTATAGTGCCTATTATTTGGCAATGTATCGGGCTTTGTCGGCTCGCGGCCATAACGTCGATGATGTGGGTAAGCTTATTTTCGAAACTTATGAAGTGATGGCTGATTATCCAAAGTGGTTTCTTCGCATTGTGGGGCGCTTTAAATACGGCAAGAAATATGAAGAGAAATTAAGAGGCGCCGCAGCAGCATCACAAAAGCGAAAATACTCTGGAGACTTTGTATCGTCATTCATAGAGGGAGGCGGTGAAAATTTTGATTACGGCTTGGACATAACAGAATGTGGCATCTGCAAACTATATAGCGCTCAAGGTGCAGAGAGATTGGCGCGGTATATGTGTTTGAGTGATTATGTTGTAAGCAAAGCTTTCAATAGAGGGTTAGTACGCTACAAGACAATAGCGGAAGGTGCTGAAAAGTGTGACTTCCGGTATAAGAAAGGAAGAGAAACTTATGTACACCCACTAAGAGAGAGATGGCCACCTAAGTTTCTCGATGACGATACTGCGCTGTCGTAATTGAAAAGATAACTTGCAGAAGATATAGGATTTAAAGAAAGCTCTGTTGCCAGAGAAGGCCGATTCTGAATATTATTGCAAATTATTCTATGTAACGCAGGTTTTCTTAGAGCCTGAATCCTTGTGGTCTCCAACATATCCAAGGTTTTTAAAGCTATAAAAATGTTGTGATATCGTCAAAAATGGGGATGATATCACAAGTTATGGCATTTCTTTGATATTCTCAATATATCTGTACTTGGCTGATATTTGATTTTCTGGCAATTACCCGCAAGTTTTTTAAAATTAGATTATTGTGATACCATCTACATACCTCAACTTTGGGGCAATTTGTTAATATTCTAAGATAT
>CBDUUO010000476.1:0-3255 GCA_965370395.1 uncultured bacterium | reverse complement strand
TGATTAGCCTATCTCAAAGCTGGGTGTCAATTGGATTTTTCATCTTCCAGTTTCTGTTGCCAACAAAAATAGGTGCCATGACTTGACTGGTGCCACTAAGTGGTATAATTTATGGGTTAAGAAATTTATCTAAACTAAACCACCCAAATGCGATTGGAGAAAAAAATGAAAGAAAAGGTTCAAAATGCTTTGAATGAAATTCGACCGTCACTTCAGGCGGATGGCGGCGATGTGGAACTGGTGGATGTGGAAGACGGCATTGTCAAGGTTAGATTGACCGGTGCCTGCGGCGGATGCCCCATGTCTCAAATGACGCTAAAACAGGGTATTGAAGCCCATGTGAAAAAGAAAATCCCTGAAATTGTCAGCGTCGAGTCCGTATAACATCCGTACCATAACGCGCAAATCCAATTGTCCCCACCACCCCGAATAAAAAGGCAACAATAAAATTTGTGGTCGGGCTGATCAGCCATAAGAACGCACCGCCAAAGGCGGCAACAGAGACGCATACATCGCGGATAAAATAATAAAGTCCGTACATACCGGCTTTGCAGTTTTCCGGTGCCAGATCCAGTATGAGGGCTTTGCGGGTCGGCTCACCAAACTCTTTTAAACCTCTGAGTACAAATGCCGGAATCAACCACAGAAACGACTGACAGAATATAAGTACCAGCGGGAAAAAGGTGAAAAAGATAAAGGTGATCACCACAAATGGTTTTTTTGTGCTTTTATCCGCCAGGTGGGCAACTGGAATATAAACCAGCACGGCTGTGGCCATTTCAATGCTCGTCAAAATGCCGAACTGAAACGCCGAAACCGGGTGGGTAATCGCCTTCATGCACCACACAACCACAAACGCATAAGGGATCTGTTCACAAAAACGGATGAGTATATCGGATACCAGCAAGCGCTTCATGGAGGCATCCATTGATTGAAACAGCTTGAAGGGATTTTTTTCAGGTTGAATGACACATTCATCATCCGGTTTCTTGCTTGAATCATCTTCAATTAATTTTTGCTGCAGCAAAACGCCAATAAAAGCAAAAAATAAGGCCACTCCAAAAGCAACGCGAACACCGTCTTTAACCCCCCAGGCACCGATGCATAGACCCCCCAAAATGGGTCCCAGCGCCATCGGGAATCTACGCACCAGGGAATGCATGGTAACGCCCATGGTGCGTTTGTTTGTCGGCAGTACCCTCGCAATCAGACCCATGGTCGCCGGCAAGGAAATTGCCGACCAGGCCAGAAAAAAAATCGCGCCGATCAGGACCGCCTGCCACGCCGGAATCAGTATTACCACCAAAAATCCGATCATGGCCATGCAATTAAATACCAGCAGGGCGCGTTTCGTGCCAATGCGCTCGGAAAGATACCCTCCCGCAAAAGCATAAATGGCCGATAGGAAGTTATCCAATCCGTTTAAAAGCCCGATAGAAATGACTCCGCCGCCAAGAGCCAGTAAATAAACTGGCAGAAAGCGCTCTGCCATGCGTTCGCCCATACCCACCAGGACCACCATAAACAGCAAGCCCGCTGTACTTTTCGTCAATCCGAGAAAATCCGATATAAGTTTGGCACGTGACATTGGAGTGGACCTCAAAGTGAAATTAAGGATCGGAAATATCTTAAGTAATTAATTTATTTATATATACTAAACTTAATTAACTGGTTGTGGAATACAATTTAGTGCTTATTATTATTTTTGATCGCTAAGTAAGTCAATTAATTCGTTCATACATTAATTTTTTTTGCCAATAAAATTATGACGAGAGTGGGAGGTGGAACCATGATTCATAAATTACCCGCACTTCCATATGCATATAATGCGTTGGAACCTTATATTGATGAACAAACCATGCAAATTCACCATACCAAACACCACCAGACCTACGTTGACAAACTCAATGCCGCTCTGGAGGGTTATGATGATTTACAAAAGAAAAACGCGGAAGATCTCATTAAAGACCTCAGTTCCATACCGGAAAAGATTCGAACCGCAGTAAGAAATCACGGTGGCGGTCACGCCAATCACAGCTTTTTCTGGCCTCTTTTATGGAAAGAGGTTGATTTTGGCGGTGAAGTTGCCGATGCGATAAAAGCAAAATTCCGTGATTATGATACGTTTAAAGAAAAATTTTCAAATGCCGCCGCTTTGCTTTTCGGCAGTGGCTGGGCCTGGCTGGTGTTCAGCAACGGTGAACTCGAGATCACAACGACAGCGAACCAGGACAGCCCTTTAAGCCAAGGTCAAATACCGATTCTTGGCCTGGATGTCTGGGAACACGCCTATTATTTAAAATACCAGAATCGCCGGCCGGAATACATCAATGCTTTCTTTAACATCATCAACTGGGAAAAAGTTGATGAAAATTTTAAGACTGCAAAAGGATAAAAAGTAATTGAGTCGAAATGAAGTGATGATTTGAAATATCAAACTTTAATTCAAAAAATCAAAAGGGCAGGATTAGTTTCAGCCTGCCCTCTTCATCTTCATAACATGACACTTTGTATTCAGATTAAATCCTGCTAAACTTGCCTCATCTTTCGCCAGCCTTCTTCCATAAACTTCTTTTCGCGGCTCAGCCCCCATTCTTTCATTGCCTGGTAGTAAGCATGCAGATCGGTTTTGGCAAGCTTGAGGATTTCATCGCGCTCCTGATTTCTTCTTTCAGTATCATCCGGAGTGATTCCGACCCAGGTGGCGTACCCCTGGTCAAAAACCCACTCGGCCGTAACTTCCTGGGGCGCAATTCCCATTGACGCGGCATGGGTGCTCAAAACGTTCATATCAAACTCAAGTATCCAGTCGTTGTCCCATACCCGCTCATTGCGTTCGGTATCGATATCCTGACTGCAAACCGGACAATAGACCTGTGTCACCGAATTTTCAGCCAGAACCATCTTCCCAAAAAAAATCTCAGCGGTTTTTTGCCCGCAGACACAATTTGTTTTAAAGCTTTCACACATTTTTCGGACCCCCTTTCAAGGAAAAAAGCCCTTCCAGGATTTTTTGAATAAAGATGCTCCTTATTCAATTTTAATTGATAATAAGATAGCTTAACTTTTTTAATCCATAAAGCACATTGACTTAGGTCAAAGTTTATATTTGATGTTATTTTTTTCCGTTTACCTGGATTTAGATTCAATCAAATGACGAAAAGAATAAAAGAACCGCTTACTTCTTTATTTTTTTAGATAGAATATGGGTGGCGCTGCCCAGATAAAGTTCAGCGGCTTCTCCTTCGGTTTCCG
>CBDUUO010000475.1:0-3259 GCA_965370395.1 uncultured bacterium | reverse complement strand
CCACCGTCGGCTTTGCGGGCATCCAGACGCCGGCTTCCTATTACGAGAGTCTGCCCCCCAGTCCCGAGGACCTGGGTCAAACGCTCGCCGTCTGGGGAGCTGACAACGGGTTTTTCATCATGTATCCGATTTTAGGACCGTCCAGCCTGCGCGACAGCGCCCGGTTTATCGATTCGATATTCCTGGATCCGATCAGCTGGCTGGATTTAGACTGGCAAACCAAGTATGCGATTCTGGTCTATGACAAATTTAATGAAATATCGTTTGAGATTGACGATATCGATGCCCTGAAAGAGGCCGTCCTAGAGCCCTATGTGGCGATTCGTGATGCCTACGTCGAGCATCGCAACAAACTGATTGCCGAATAGCACCCACCGAGGATAGATTGAACTATCTGTCGCCAGCTCAAAAAAGGAGGAGAGCGCATGCAAGATCGAAAAACACAAATAAAGTTTCTGATCGGACTATCGATTGGGTGTTTGCTGGTTGCCATGGCGTCTTTTGCCGCGGCGGCAGATATATCCATCGGTGGCGGTGCCGGAATAGCTCCCGACTATGAGGGCTCAGATGACTATAAATTCGTGCCGATACCCTTTGCAAATCTGGCGCTTGACAATGGGATGTTTGTGAACTTGCAGGGCTTAACCGTCAAAGCCAACCTGATTCCCAGCCAAACCTGGCGCCTGGGTCCCATGTACAATTATCGTGCCTCTCGTAGCCGGGTGGACAACAACCGGGTTGATGATATGCAAAATGTGAGCGATGCAAACGAGATCGGGGGCTTTGCAGGCTTTGATTACAATAACTGGTTTGTTTTCCTGGAGTTTTTAGCCGATATGGGCGATGCCCATGACGGCTGGCTGGGCACTGCTCGCGGCGGCTACAACTATGTTGCCAGCAAGAGCTGGACCCTTTCCTTTGGGCTTTCCACCACCTATGCCGATGATGATTACATGAGCACCTATTTTGGCGTCGATGGTCGGGATTCGGCGCGCAGCGGACTCAGAAAGTTCGATGCCGATGAGGGTTTAAAGAACGCCGGCTTTGATCTGGGAATTTTGTGCCAGTTTACCGAAAACTGGGGAGGCCGGTTGCTGGGAAGCTATAAGCTTCTTCTCAATGATGCGGATGAAAGCAGTCCGGTTACCAACGAAGGGTCGCAGCATCAGTTATTCGGCGGTCTTCTGGTGGTCTACACTTTTTAACAGGCAACTGTCACTGATTTTTAATTGGCGAACAATGCGGGGCTTCTGATATACAGAGGCCCCGCTGGCGTCTGTGATCGGCTATTTTATCGCAACGGCCTTGACATTGGGGTGCTTAATACAGAAATTTAAGGATTAATATACAGGCATTATACTTGAGAAGGATTATGATATGTACCACCCCAAAAAAGGTGACATTGACCTCGAGAGTTCGGTGGAAATCGCCGAAGGCGTCCATTGGATCGGCTTTTACGATGAACAGGCCGGTTTGCATTGCAACCCGTATCTGATTGTCGATAACGATGAGGCCCTGGTCATAGACGGCGGCAGCCGTCCGGATTTCGCCACGGTGATGATGAAAATATTGCAAACCGGTATTACACCCAGCCAGATCGGCGCCCTGCTTTACCAGCACTACGACCCGGACCTTTGCGGCAGTATTCCCAATTTTGAAGATATCATCAAAAGAAATGATCTGAGGATTATATCCGATTCAGCAAATTTAATGTTTATCCGCCATTACTCGGTGGCCACCGGGTTGCTTCCCATCAGCGAACTAAATTATCAATATACGTTTTCTTCCGGCCGTACCCTGAAGTTTATCAAAACCCCCTACTCACACTCAGGCGGCAGCATCGTTACTTTCGATCCCCAAAGCGGCATCCTGTTCACCAGCGATTTGTTCGGCAGTCTGGGACTCGAATGGGAACTGTTTCTAAACTTGAAACCGGAATGCATGGATTGCGTCAGCCTTTCCGAATGTCCGAAGGGCAGGAATATCTGTCCGATCCGGGACATCTTGAATTTCCACAAAACCGTTATGCCGTCTGAAAAAGCGCTAAGATACTCACTCGAACAGATTTTGGACATTCCATTTACAATGATCGCGCCTCAGCACGGCAGTATTATCAACAACAAGGAGACCCTTCGATATGTGTTCGAGTTGCTGGCCACCTTAAAAGGGGTGGGGATAGATGGCATCATTGAAGAGGATTATCGTTTCAATTTCGACAAAATTGGGCAACGGTTTAAATAGGATGAATTTCGAAGACTCGTTAAAAGATAAAATTAAAGAGTTAGACATTAAAAAGCCGCAGCATGCATTGCTGATAAAGCAAATTTTAGAATACTGGGCTTCTTTAAAAGACAATGGTATCAATAACCAGCTCCTGCAAGATTTGGTCTTAAAGTATTCGGCCGTCGAAAAAAAACTCAAACAGCTGAATCAGGAACTGCTTGATAAACAGAAACGGCTGGATGCCGATCTTGTTGCTGCGGCTCAGATCCAGAAAAGCCTGTTGCCCCAAAAAATTGATTCAGCCGAAAACATGGCGGTTGCCTGGAAATTTGAGCCCTGTGAACATACGGGCGGAGACATTTTCAATATGTTTCAGCTGGATGAGGATCATTGGGCCATTTACATGCTCGATGTCAGCGGGCACGGGGTGCAAGCGGCGATGATAACGGTCTCGGTCTCTCAGTTTTTGCAACCGAATTCCGGGCATCTTCTAAAGCGAAAATACGGCAAGACATCGCGAACCCATCAATTAAGGACCCCGGCTGAAGTGCTTACCGCGCTTGATGCGGAGTTTCCATTTGAGCGTTTTAATAATTTTTTTACCATCACCTACATGCTCATTAACACCAAATCCGGCAACCTCAGATACAGCAACGCCGGCCATCCGCATTCCATTATTTTGCGCAAGAACGGAAATTTGGAATTATTACAAAAAGGCGGCCCGGCTATCGGAATGGGGGAGTTCCATCTGTTAACCGGACAGGCGGACCGATTTGAGGAAGGGCGTCCGCAACTTAATCCCGGCGATAAACTATTCGTCTATACCGACGGAATCGTTGAATATCAGAATCGGGATGACGAACTTTATGGTACCCGGCGATTTTACGAGACGCTGGAAGCGCTGCAGGCTGAATCGGTGCATGACATCGTTGAAAAAACCATTAAATCATTGATGGATTTTGGCCGCAATGCCAAACCACAGGATGATATTACCCTGTTAGGGCTGGAGCTTAAATAAATCGGATTGAAAAGCTGA
>CBDUUO010000474.1:0-3270 GCA_965370395.1 uncultured bacterium | reverse complement strand
ACCCATCGGAGTCTTGCAGTGAAACTGAATTCTCAAAAAGCAGGAATACTATTGATTGCCCCCTCGGTTCTCCTGATTTGCTCCCTGCTGGTTTATCCGGTCTTATACGGTGCTTGGCTCAGCCTTTTTAAGAAACACTCGTTTTTCCCGGATCAGCGATTTGTCGGTATTGACAACTATATCTATCTGATGAAAAATTCCGATTTCTGGATGAGTATCTGGTACGGAACGGTGTATTCCGTTAGTACCATTTTTTTCCAAATTGTAATCGGTATCGTGGCCGCTTTAATTGTCAACGAGGCGTTCAAGGGCAGAAATTTCGTTCGGGGGGTTATTCTTTTCCCCTATGTCATTCCGACGGTGGTGGCGATTATTCTCTGGAAATGGCTTTTGAACGACCAGTTTGGATTGGTAAATTATCTTTTAGTGTCAGTCGGAATCGTGGAAGATCCCCTTTCCTGGATGGGAAAGGACTATATTATGACCACCCTGATCCTCATCAGCATCTGGGAATTTTTTCCCTTTGTCGTGTTGAGTATTCTGGCCCGGATGCAAACCATTCCGCCGGTGCTTTACAGCGCCGCTAAAGTTGACGGCGCCGGCCCTTTCAGGCGTTTTATCCATGTAACCCTGCCGCAGTTAAGAAACGTCCTGTTTGTTATCATCCTTCTTAGAAGCATCTGGATGTTTACGAAGTTTGACACGGTCTGGTTACTGACCCAGGGCGGCGGTGCAGACAAATATATCCGAACGCTTCCGGTATATGCCTACATGCGGACCTTTATGTATTATCAAGCAGGACTGGGTTCGGCGCTTGCCGTGATCATGTTTATCATTCTTGTTGTTGCGACAACGATTTATTTCAAAATGTTCAGAAGGGAGGAAGAGATTTGACTCCCAAGAACAATTTTTTTTCGTTGCGGGGGCAATTTTTATATTGGTGTGCCGCCATTCTTGTGGTTTCAACGGCCTTTCCTTTTTTCTGGATGGTCTCCACCTCGTTTAAACCCCTACCGGAAATATTTGTTTCTCCGCCAAGTTTTTTGCCTGATGAGTTTACACTGGCAAACTTTGAACGCCTGTTTGAACAAACTCGATTTTTGACGTATTTTCGAAATAGTATCTTTGTTTCATTGGCAACGGTGATTCTGACAATAACGATTGGCAGTGCCGGAGCTTACAGTTTGACCCGTTTTCGATTTTACGGCCGCGAAAAAATTGCCAGCCTGATTCTTTTTACCTATATGTTTGCGCCCATAATGATCGTGATTCCGTTTTATGTGTTGATTAAAAAAATCGGGCTCGCAAACACGCATATCGCTCTGATTATGGCATATACCGCATTCTGCCTGCCTTTCAGCTTATGGCTTCTTAGAGCTTTTTTTCAAAGCATACCGCTGGCTCTGGAGAAAGCCGCTTTAATCGATGGGGCTTCCCGGTTTCAGGCGGTTATCTATGTCGTTTTGCCATCGGCGTTACCGGGTATCATCGCAACCAGCATTTTTACGTTTATTCTGGCGTGGAATGATTACATCTTTGTGAGGATACTGATTACCTCAGATGAACTCAAAACCCTTTCCGTCGGCATCGCCGACCTTTACAATGCCACTGTGATCGACTGGGGGATGATTATGGCCGGAATCATGCTGATTACGGTACCGATTCTAATATTTTTTGTATTTGTTCAGCGATACCTGATCGCCGGCTGGGGAGCCGGTGCAATGAAGGGTTAACGTTGATTACAGGAGGAGTGTGTTGGCCAGAAGCAAACAACATAATAAGCTTTTTTCTCCCATAAAAACCAGCAAACTATCTAATGAGGTTTACAACCAGATTGTTTCGTTGATAAGCCGCGGCAAATTGGAACCTGGAGATAAAATTCCATCAGAGAGAGATTTGGCTGCCGATCTGGGAATCAGCCGACAGTCCGTCCGCGAGGCTTTAAACCGGGCGGAAGTCATGGGATTGATAGAAGTCCGCCAGGGAGAGGGGAGCTTCATTCTATCATTCATCAATAAAGCATTAAAACCACCGTTAACCATTATCATAGAGGAAGAGGCGGGGCGGATTTTTGAATTTCTTGAAATCCGCAAACTAATTGAAGGTTGGTGTGCGGAGAAAGCCGCCACCGAAGCGACTAGCGAAGATCTGGAAAATATGGAAGAAATCTTAGATAAAATGAAAAAAGTCGTTTCGAAAGACAAACAATGGGAAGAGCTGGATTTAAAGCTTCATTTATCCTTTGCTAAAGCCACCCATAACGTGATCGCGGTTCACATAATGGAAGCCCTTAAGGCCAATTTTAGGCCCTTTTTCAAATTCGCTAAATCCATGCCGCGCTCGGAAAAGATTGATATCCTCTGGCAGCACCATTATGAAATCTTCACAGCGATCAAACACAGGAATCCGGAGACAGCTCAAAAAAAGGTAATCGATCATCTGAATTTTATCGAAGAAAAGCTCAAAGAAGATATGGGCATAATAAAAAATTGATTATTCTACTGGGGAGGCTGAAATTATGAGGCTTCAAGATAAAACAGCGCTGATTACCGGTGGCGCAAGAGGCATTGGAGCGACAACGGCGCTATTGTTTGCAAAGGAAGGTGCCCGAGTCGGGATTGTCGATTTGCAAGAAGCAGGGTTGAATGAAGTATCCGGGAAAGCCAAATCGCAAGGGCTAGAGATCGAGACGTTTGCCGGCGACATAACCCAAAAGGATGCGGTTGATCGCGTATTGAACCAGTTTGTTCAGAAGCTCGGACGGATCGATATTCTCGTGAATAACGCCGGTGTGGTTATTCCCAGGCCATTTTTCGAAAAAACGGTTGAAGATTGGGAAAAAACGCTATCGGTGAATCTGATCGGGTTGTTCCTCTGTTGCCAGACAGCAGCAAAATATATGCTGGAGCAGAAATCCGGTAAAATCGTCAATATTTCTTCGATCCGCGGTATTGATCATTGCGGGCGCGAAGGCGTAATGGATTACAGCGCCTCAAAGACAGCCGTAATCGGATTAACCAAGACCATGGCCAAAGAGCTGGCCCCTTACATCAATGTCAATACGGTTGCCCCCGGGCATACGAAGACTGAAATGACCGCGCCACTGCCTGATGAGGTCAAACAAAACATGATTGAGGGTTCGTATCTCAAACGCATGGCGGAACCCGAGGACATTGCCAAGGCGATACTCTTCTTGGCATCCGAAGATGCCGATTTTATTACCGGCCAGATCCTGCTTGTTGATGGCGGTTTTAGTCTGAAGCGAACCTA
>CBDUUO010000473.1:0-3275 GCA_965370395.1 uncultured bacterium | reverse complement strand
AGAAGACACAACAAACTACCGCTATCGGAACGTTATTTTGACAAACGCTCTAAAACGGATTCCGCGTAGAATTCCTGCCATTCTTAAACGTCAAAACCACCTCTTGAATGAGGCCGTTTATGGGTTCCAGCAAATATCGATTCATATTTAAAAACAACCTTTTTATATTAGGCCTGGTGATATCAGCCGGTCTGTTTTTCCTGTATGCCTGCGGCGGTGAAACCGATATTCGGGTGGTGGATTTTTCCAAAACCGTGGTTGTCGAGCAGCCGGGAAAACAGCCGTCGCACAATCCTTCTTTCAGAGTGGCTGTAGCAGCCATGATTTCCCCAAAAGACACCTTTGTCTATTACCGGCAGCTTTTAGACTATATCGGCAGCCACCTGGGCAGAGACGTCCAGCTCATTCAGCGTAAAACCTATGGTGAAATAAATGAATTGCTTGGCAAAGGCCAAATTGATTTAGCCTTTATCTGCTCGGGGCCCTATGTCGACGGCAAGGAAAAATACGGATTTGAATTGCTGGCCACTCCCGAGGTTCAAAAAAGCCATTTTTATCAATCCTATTTGATCGTCAACCGAGCCAGTCAATTCCATCGTCTAGAAGATCTCAGAGGACAGGTTTTTGCGTTTACCGATCCGGACTCCAACACCGGTAAGCTGGTTCCCACCTATTGGATCAGCCGGATGGGTGAGCACCCCGAAACTTTTTTCAGCAAAACCATTTACACTTACAGCCATGACAACTCGATCCTGGCCGTCGCCAAAGCGCTGGTGGACGGTGCCGCCATTGATAGTTTGATATGGGAATATTACCAACGGAAAAATCCGATTTTCACCTCCAAAACCCGCATTATCCGTAAATCAGAACCCTATGGCATTCCGCCCATTGTCGCATCCCGTTTTTTAGCACCGGATTTAAAAAATCGTATTCGCAAGGTGCTTTTTTCCATGCATAGTGATCCGCGCGGGCAAAACATTCTTAATGAATTGATGATCGATCGTTTCACCCCCACCCGGGACGAATGGTACGACAGCATCCGCAATATGGAACTGAAGATTGCGTCGTTGGAGAATTAATTTTATGCGGCCTCAAAGTCTAAAAAGCAAACTACTTCTGGCGGTATCGTTGCTGGTTATCGGCAGCGGGTTGCTCATCTCGATACTGGTGACCCAGCGGTACAGCAGCATACTTTTCCAATCGATGTCTGCCCAGGCCGAAACTTTAGCCCATGCAGTCGAACTCGATGCCACCGACAAGATTCTGACCAATGATCTGGTTGCTCTTCAGAAACTGCTGGATTACAAGATTCGCAGCAACCCCATGGTCGCCTATCTGTTTATTATCCGGGACAACCAGGTTCTGGCGCATACATTCAGCCAGGGAATCCCGTTAGAGCTGCTTGACGCGAATGAGGCCATCCTGGATAATTACGGCAATTATCAGAAAATTGTATCCACCGAAGGGGAGCATTATCTCGACATTGCCTGGCCGATATTTTCGGGAAAAGCCGGGCTGCTGCGCCTTGGCGTTTCTGAGAGGCCTTACCGGGATCAGGTTGCCCAATTGTGGCTGCAGATGAGCGGGCTTACCCTTGCCATTCTTCTGCTGGCCCTGGGTGGAAGTCTTCTGTTTATAAAACGGATAACCGGCCCGCTGGCCGTACTGGCCAAAGCGGCGGAAAAAATCGATGAAGGTAATCTCGATGTTAAGGTTGAATTGAATAGTCAGGACGAAGTCGGAAAACTGACCGCTGCTTTCAACCACATGGTTGCCCGCATCAAAGACTACACCCAGCGGCTCAAAGAAAAAACCAGCGAACTGGACCGCGCCCACCGGCAAACACGCACCTCATTTAGCATTGCCCAGGAAATCGGGGCGCTGACAAATCTGCGGGATGTCTGCCGGTATCTGATCAAAGAACTGCAGAGCATTGTAACCTGTAAAGATATGTGTATGCTGGTTTTTAGCAGCAACCATGAAAATATCTTCCTTCAATCTGAAAATGCAGCGTTAACCCTGGATAAAGCCTCCTCTCAAAAAGCGGCTGAGTTTTTGTCCAGAGTTAAGAAAATGGAATTTGTCGAAGCCGATCCATCCAATACATTTTTTCTGCCGGATGTTTTTCAAGCCGTAGAAAGGTTGGTAACCTACCCGCTTTATCATGAGAAGCAACTTCAGGGAGCCCTGCTGATCGCCTGCCCCGGGAATTGTGTGTGCGTCACCAAAGAACTGGATATTATTGACCTGATATTAAACCAGACCGCAGGGGCGATTCGGCGCTCGGTGATCCACGAAGAAGAAATTCGCGAGCTGAGGACCCGGATTGAACATACCGCCGAATTCAGCGGGATCATCGGCAAAGACCCCCAGATGCAAAACATCTATCGATTGATTGAAGATATCGCGCCCACCGATGCCACGGTTCTCATTCAGGGAGAGAGCGGAACCGGTAAGGAGCTGGTCGCCCGGGCCATTCATCGGCAGAGCCCGCGCAAGGATAAACCGTTTATTGTGATCAATTGCTCGGCCTATCCGGCCACCCTGTTAGAAAGCGAGCTGTTCGGTCACGAACAGGGCGCCTTTACCGGTGCGATCCGCCAGAAAGCCGGCCGATTCGAACAGGCTGACGGCGGAACCGTTTTTCTGGATGAAATCGGCGAAATCGCACCCTCCGCTCAAATCAAACTGCTGCGGGTTCTGCAGAGCCAAAAATTTGAGCGGATTGGCGGCGAAAAAACCCTTGCGGTAAACGTCAGGGTGCTGGCAGCCACCAATAAAGATCTTATTCAAGAAGTAAAAAAGGGCAGTTTCAGAGAAGACCTTTTTTATCGTCTCAATGTCATTCCGATCCAACTGCCCCCATTAAGAAAGCGTCGCAACGATATTCCGCTGCTGGCCCGCTATTTTTTACGCCGGTTTGCCGTTGAACAGAATAAAGAAATTCAAGATTTCAGCTCGGAAGCCATGCGGCTGCTGCTTGACTATTCCTGGCCGGGTAATGTTCGCGAACTGGAAAACAGTATCGAGCACACAGCCGTTTTAGCGAAACGAAGCACTGTTGAAATTTCGGATCTGCCCTCTGCAATTCGGGATGTCGCCTCGTCTGTTTCTTCGGAAGCCCCGGGGACGATCCTTGAAAATGAAAAAAAATTGCTCCAGGAAGTTTTGGAGGAATGCGGCTGGAACAAAAAAAAGGCGGCTTTGCAGCTGGGGATCAGCCGCAGTACGCTTTATGAAAAGCTTAAAAAATATCAGATTACCAGACCGACTAT
>CBDUUO010000472.1:0-3280 GCA_965370395.1 uncultured bacterium | reverse complement strand
TCTCGTTCGTTACGGTGTATTTAGGGTTCACGGACATTAAAATCTCGGAGTCCAACTCAAGGTTTCAGGAGTCAGAGAACAGAGGTCAGAAAAAAGAGGACAGAAAAATGCGACTGAGACTCGATATTAACAAACTGTCATCTGTTTTCTGCACTCTGACTTCTGTCTTCTGCCATCTGAAATCTGACACCTATTACAACTTAACTGTTTTGCCCGTGCGAGCCGCCTGCGCCAGGGCATCGAGCGCCCGCATATTTCCAATACTATCTCCCAGAGGATACATTAATTCAGTTTTACCCAATACCACATCCGCAAAATGCTCCACCATAAGCTGATACTCATCTGCCCCCGGTATAACGTGTTGTTGCCCGTCTTCCTGATCCTGCCCCCTGAGTAAAAAGGCGGCATCATTTTCCCAGGGCACAAATGCATTGTGGGGCAGTTCAATCACGCCGTCAGCGCCCGCGATGCTATAGGTTTGCTGCAAAGCAGAAATAAAACTGGCCTCAAATGTCGCCAGGCCGGCGTCGGCAAACCCCAGTGTGCCGACCATATGCACATCAACTCCGCCCGGATGATAAACGGCCTGGGCCTGTACCTGCGTCGGTTCAGCCCCCAGAAACCAGCGAGCCACACTGACACTGTAACATCCGACATCCAGCAGAGCGCCCCCGCCCATTTCCGGTTTGAGACGTGCGTTTTTTTCACTGGCCCAATCCTTTTCACGCATTCGGTAACAAAAAGCCGATCTGACCAGACAGGGGGCGCCGATGCTGCCTTCAGCTACCAGCTGTTTAATACGCCGGCTGCGGGGATGGAAGCGATACATAAAGGCCTCCATCAAGCATCGCCCGGAATCCTCAGACACAGAAGCCATTTCCATCGCCTCTTTTGCACTGCAAGCCAGAGGCTTTTCACACAACACGTGTTTGCCGGCCTTCAGGGCCTTTATCGTCCAGGCATGGTGAAGATGGTTGGGTAGCGCAATATAAATCGCATCAATTGCCGGATCAACCAGCAAGGCATCATAGCTGTTATAAATCTGATCAACATGATTGTCAGCCGCCACTTCTTGGGCCTGCGCCGGTGAGCGCGTTGCCAGCGCGTGCACCCTGCCGTTGCATGATTTTTGGATGGCGGGAATAACACACACACGGGCAATCGTAGCATTTCCCATCACGCCCCATTTGATCGCCTCAGCCATCCAGCACCTCCATTGTCCCGCCATTGGCGGCAGATTTGGCGGCGGCTTCTAAAATTGCCACCACGCGAACAGAGTGCTCCAGCGGTGCGACAATGGGCTCTCCGGTCAGCAGATGATCGGCGATGTTTTGATGGAAAAGATAATGCTTCCGTTCGGGGACGGCAAGTTTTTGGGTCACAATTTGACCCGAAGGGTGCCGTCGATGCAATCTTAAATCAGCCGGCATTTCGGTTGCAGGAATATCGTGTTGCTTGAAATAGACCACCGGATCTATCTCGTATTCGACCACATCTTTCCAGTAACCGATGATCGCCCCGTCGGTTCCCAGTAAATACCATTTGGGTTTGCGCACCGCCGCGATATCGGAATGGATAAATTCAGCTTCCTGCCCACCGGCAAAACGGATCTGGATCCGCTCCTGGTCCGCATTGGTAACATCATGCCAGACACGCTTCTGGCGGGTGCTGATGACCGTTTGGATACGCTCCGGAATCAGCCCTACGATCCAATCCAGGTAGTGTGCCCCCCAGTCATAGGCCAGCCCCCCTGAAATTTCGTCGTGCGAATGCCATAATCCGCAGGGGTGGTTAAAACCGCCCACAAAGGTTTCCAGATAAAACAGGTCTCCGATGGCCCCTCCAGCCAAAGCCTGTTTAATTGCCAGGTAATCGACATCCCATCGCCGGTTTTGATGACAGCTTAAATGGACCCCTTGCTTTTCGGCCATCTCGATCATGACGGCAGTTTCTTTTTGGGATATCGCCAATGGTTTTTCACAAACGACGTGTTTGCCGGCGGCCATCATTTGAATGGCCAGCTTTGCATGGGAATTCGGAGGGGTGGTGATGATAACAAGATCGATGCCGGGATCGGCAGCAAATGCATCAGCCGACTCGTAAGTTTTCAGATCCGGAAAATCCTGCCCGGCCTGTTTCAAGCGTCCAGGGCTTAGATCACAGGCGGCTTTTAGTTCCAAACCGGGGGTGACCTGGGTGCCTAAACCATGAATTTTGCCAACTGACAGCGCATAACCTAAAAGGCCGACACCCAGTGTTTGGTGTCCATCATTGTATCCTGCCAGGTAGCGCAGGAGGCGATAGAGAATCTGCTGGAAAGCAGGTACACGATAGGCTTGAAGCGTTGTGCAGGCGACTTTTCCTTCACCAACCGGGCGCACAAGCAACATCGGGCTATGGTCATAATGCCAGTCGGCATACAAAATAAGCTCGGTGTCATCCGCCTGATGCGCCAAAGGATGGTAAACGCCTTGCAGATAGAGGCGATCGGGCAGTCGTTTTGCCATGGCATGATTGGGATTATCGAACATCACACGCAATTCAGCCGCCGGCCCAACCTGACCGGTTTGAGCCCCAAAAATTTCGGGCAACGGTTTATCGGATAATTGAACCAGTCCCAGCCAGCCGCCGCCGGCGGCTACAAACCGGTTAAGAGGATCGCAGTCCTCGTTAAAACCAGCGGTGTCGGCGGTGATAATAACGTCATAGGGGCTTAAGTCCGACGGAATTTCGGAGTAGACGCTGAGTTCAAGGTGAGAAATGGATCGAAGATATGAAAAAAAAGAACGCAGCTCCGGATGGTGTTCCGCTGCAATCGCAAGAATCGATAGTGAAGGATGGGTAAACATCGTCATTAATTCTCTGGGCTACGCTATTTTGGAATTAGATGTCAGTGTTCAGGTGTCAGAAGACAGATGACAGAAGTCAGAGTGCAGAAAACAGATGGCAGTTTGTTAATATCGAGTCCCAGTCGCTTTTCTCTGTCCTCTGTTCTCTGACCTCTGACCTCTGACACCTGATCTATGACCTTAGCCTCCAGCGGGACCCTGTTTCAGTGTCTTCGATGATAATGTTTGCGCGCTGCAGGCTGTCACGAATGGCATCGGCTTCATCGAATTGTTTTTGCCGTCTAAAGGTCTCTCTCACATCCAGCAGCTGCCGCACAAGTGGAGCCAGACAATCGGTTTGGCTGCGAGGAGCGGCAGCCAGCCGGGTTCCTAATATGGCAATCAGCTCCCGCAGGGTGTCGCGCGCCTGGGTGATAAATTCCTCGTTTTCC
>CBDUUO010000471.1:0-3282 GCA_965370395.1 uncultured bacterium | reverse complement strand
CCCATGTTAATAAACGCTTCTTTGGCCACTACAAAAAAATCTTCAATATCCGTATGAGTGATGTGGCCCAAATTGCATAATCTGAAGGTCTTGAGGCCGAACATTTTACCCGGATAAATTGTAAATCCCCGTTCGTAGCAGTCGTCATGTAGCTTGAAGAAATCAAATTTTTCATCTTCCGGCGCCAAGACAGTGACCACAAGATGGCCCTGGATCTCTTTGTCTATAACAGTACCTAGGCCGATTTCTTCCAGACCCCTGTGAATGGCCTCCCAACATTTCGTTAAACGTTCCCAGCGGGCTCGCTCACCCTCTTCGAAGTATTCCTTTAGGGACCGCTGAAGTGCATAAACGGTCTGAACCGGCGGGGTGAAATGCATCTCACCGACGCGCTCAAAAAAATCATATTGCATGTAAAGATTGCAGTAGTAAGATCGTTTGGGATAATCTTTTGATTTTTCGATTTCTTTGATACGGCCAACGGTCCAGGACACACCCGTCATACCCGCAAGGCCTTTCTGGGCCGAAGACATACAGAAGTCGATGTTTTCTGCTTCAACATCTAAGGGAATCAGGCCGTAAGTGGAAATCGTGTCTGCCACAAAAACACATCCATGGTCATGAGCAATTTTACCGATTTCTCTTACCGGGTTTAAAACCCCGGTACCGGTCTCATGATGGGTGGTGGCCACCACCGCAATATCCTTGTCGGCTTCAAGGGTTTTAATGACGACATCCAGATCCGGCAGGCCGGTTGAGGGAAATTCAAGATTTATGCAGGGTATGTTGTAGTAAGCGGCAATCTCGGCCATACGCGCCGAATACGCCCCATTGTTCACAATACAAATCTTTTTGTTTTCAGGTACCAGAGAGTTGACCAGAACATCCTGGATAATGGTTCCGGAGCCGGTGAACAGCAGCGCCGTGTATTCTTCAGGGTTACCATGCACGACTTTCACCAGTTCTTTGCGGACCTCATTCAAGACGGCAACAAATTCTTCTTCCCGCGGGCAGATGTCCGGCACCACCTGCGCATATTTGACCGTATCGGTGGTCGTGGCGGGGCCGGGATTTAGCAGGACATTTCTTTTGACGGGTTTTACGACTTCCATAATTAAGCCTCCGGCTTATAAGTGCCTAAAATTTAAATTGTCTAAAATGCCTAAAATTAAAAAAAGATATTATCCCAATTCAAACTTTAGGCAATTTAGCTCATTTTAGTTCACTTTAGGCATTTCAAATTGATTAAAGCTTCCCGACTTTCTTGATCCCTGACTTCTTGCTGGGATCCTCGATCTCTTCAACAATGCTGAAACCGCTGCCGCGTACTTTTTTCATTTTTTCAAACCGCGCCTGCCACTCTTCGGGGGTTCGGCAAATGGTGGATTTGGCAACTTTTTCCCGATCCGATAGTGGAGGCACCGGCCGGTCTGCCGGTCCATCGTAATCTTCTTTGGGTGTTAATTGCTGGCCCAGTCGGTTAGATTCTTCCCTTTCAACTTCTTCAATGTAATGAGCTCCTGCGGCAAAGGACCGGGTGACCGCCAGAATCGCCCAGGTCGCCTCAGGGGTAAATCCCAGATCCATCATGGTGGCGCCTGTTGCACCGAGCATATCCAAATCCACCGGTTCGTCAAAAGCGTTTTGCGCTGCCTTGACGACTTCCTTGGTGAACGCAATGTATTTGCCGGCTACGCCAAGCGTTTCCGCACGCGTAAACATACGTTCTGCCGCAGGATCTTTAAGCATAAGACCCGAAACGCCCAGGGCTTCGTCGTTGAGGTTCTCCTTGACGAGAAGCTCGGCTGCCGCTTCCCGGGAAAATTCCCCTTGGTCGACCCGATCAAGATAGCTATCGAGTCGATTGCCAAAGGCAGAATATGCGCCATAAGCGTGACCAAAGGCCATGATGGATGCCCCGCAGGCCTGGGTCAAAAAGGTCTTGGATCTGGCCACGATCCTGGATATGGCCGCCGGTGCGGACAGTCCGTCCTCCAGCGCCAGAATCATGACGTAATTGAGCATCTTGCCCTCCTCAATGGTCGGTATCCTTGCCTGATAATCCACAAAAAGGACCTCAATGACGCCGTAGCCTTCTTCCATCAGCTCTGCGGTGTCATAGCCCCTGGCAACGATCCGGTGAACATTCTTGTAGGCCACTTCGGACACCCACTGAAATGGCGCCCTTTTCGTATCCCGCGGCACCGTGCCGTATTCCCTTTCATAATAGTCAAAGGGATTCTTCGGGCTGCCTAGATTTCCGATTTTGCGGTTCCTTTTTATTCTGTTCAGCTCATCTGTTTTTTCTTTATCTAGATAACCCATTGCTTGTATTCTCCTTCTTCCTTCTGTTTCCTGGCGTATTCCTGCTGTTCCTCCTTTTTGGGAACAACCCTGTCTTCAGGACCGATATACTTGATCATGGAAAGATCGATCATCTGCACCATGGGTTCGTTTCTGGAAGCCCCCCAGGCGCGGCCTTTTTTCATGTTGAAAAGGGCGTGAGCCGCACAGCTGAACCCCCGGACAACACTGCCGATACACCAGCCTGAATTTGGAGAAAATCCGATTTCCATCAAGGCAGTGTTCCCAGAACCAACCACATTGACTCCCACATAAGATCGGCCTTCCTTTTTTCGGCGGGCATGAAAATACTTTTCAATGGCTCGCTGCAACTCGAGATAAACCCCCTCCATTTCCAATTCTTCCTGCTTGAGGTGAATCGGTTCCGCTCTGGGGTCGCTGTCGATGTGCTGGGGTTGGCCCATGCCCATGACCGGTCTTTTGGCGTCTATATATTCATCGACCAGAGTCTTGGCCATTTCATCAACAGTTTTGCCCTCTTTTTTCGCCCGCTCCAGATATTTGTTGAGCATGTACCCATGAGCGGCCCCGGGGCCGTGTACACCGCCGAAGGTCGAAACCGCAGCTGCTATACAAACGGGAAGATTAGGCCTGCCCGCGCTTACGCCGATAGCGCCGACAGCCGAAGGCGACATGGAATGCTCCAGAAACACCCCCATCTCGTATTTGAGCATTTTTTCTTCGTTTTCCGTGGGGATCCTATTTTGGAACAATACAAACATGGCATCGTAAAAAGAATAGCCCGCTTCAGCCAATTCACTTAAATCGTATCCACGCATGACGGTTTTTTCTTCTGTCTTATAGGAAATGGCGGTCTTTCTGCGGATCAATGGTTCCCTATCCATGATTTCCTCCTGTTTAAAATTGATAATCTCGTAAAAAGTCCTATCGCCGGTCATTGCGAGGAACGAAGTGACG
>CBDUUO010000470.1:0-3291 GCA_965370395.1 uncultured bacterium | reverse complement strand
TCGCAATGACAGCTTGGCAGACTTTTTACGAGTAAATCAAGAGTGATGATAATGTTAGGCGAGATACTACGTTGGATTGGAGATGAAACTCTGTTAAACGAGCTGGTACGGGGATTGTCGACAATTGGTCTGCTGGGGATAATCGCTGTTTGTATTCTCCTGTTGTCCAAGGGCGCCGATTGGTTGATCGACGGCGTGGTTCAGCTGGCCCGCCGGACCGGTCTACCCCGAATCGTCATCGGAGCCACCATCATTTCACTTGGCACCACCATGCCGGAGGCGGTGGTCTCGGTGATGGCGGCCTGGATGGGAAACCCAGGACTGGCATTGGGCAACGGTGTCGGATCCATTATTGTGGATACGGGTTTGATTTTTGGTTTGGCCTGCCTGTTGACCCGGGTGCCGGTAAATCGTTTTATCCTTAATCGAACCGGCTGGGTGCAGGTGGGTGCGGCCACATTGTTGGTAATCATTTCGCTGATTGCTTTGGCGATGACGGAAGGGGAACCGATTTTACAGAGGTGGGTTGGAGGATTTTTTCTTGTATTATTAGCATGTTATATGTATATGGCCTACGTTTGGGCCAAGCAGGGTGCCGATGATGCCGCCGGTGTGGAAGAGACGGACGATGCTGAATTAGAGGGTCTGGGGAAATGTTGGCTGATGCTTCTGGGCGGTCTCTTTCTGGTAGTCGGCGGGGCTCGGATCCTGGTTCCCAGTGTGGCTGAGATCGCTTATCGAATGGGGGTGCCCGATGACGTCATCGCCGCCACCCTGGTTGCATTCGGCACCTCATTACCGGAACTGATGACGGCCATAACGGCGGTCCGCAAAGGGCATCCTGAGATAATGGTGGGTAACGTTGTGGGGGCGGATGTCCTCAACTGTCTTTTCGTTATTGGAGCTGCGGCGGCTGCCAGGCCGCTGGCGGTGCCCTCCAACTTCTTCGTCTTTCACTTTCCGGCGATGCTTCTCATTCTTTATGCTTTTCGGGCTTTTATCTTCATGAACAAGGATGGTCAATTCAAGAAGTGGCAGGGCGCATGGCTTCTGGGCATCTACCTGATTTACCTTGTCCTTCAGTACGCGTTTAATATCGGCACCGTCGATGGTTAATCGGCTGTTAAATCAAATCCACATGATTAATAATTCCCATAAATTTGCATAATTTTTCATAAAATGCCGGCTTTAATTCGCTGTTGCCGTTTAAGAATTATACTAAATCACTGTGGAAATATTATACCCCAAGGCATTTTATTATAGGACGCAGGGTAGAAGGAGGAGGGGGCAGATGAAAGCGATTCTATCGCTTAAATTATCCCTGACTTTTCGCCAAAATCTCAAAAGATAGCCCTTTCAAAACCTTACTTGCTTTCTTGATATTTTTCGTATAAAAACTGGGAATAGATGGAATTGCAATTTCGGCTATCTAGCTGTAAACACCTGCCCGATAAAACAAAAAAACCTAAGAATATTTGTGAAAAAATATCTCTGGCTTCTTGATAACTATGGTTGAAGGGGGATGTATGAAGCATTCAATCCACCTGTTAGATCTGATTAAAAAGGAGAAATTAGACGATATTCTTAGAGTATTCACTGAGGTTACAGGCGTCGCATCTATTATCGCAGATGTGGACGGGCAACCCATTACACAACCGCACAATTTTTCAGCACTCTGCCGAAATTACTGCCGTTCTTCTAAATTAGGCAGACAAAAATGCCACGAAAGTGACAGTTACGGAGGACAGAAGTCTGCTAAGTTAAAAGAACGCTATATCTTTAAATGTTTAAATGCTGGATTGTTAGACAGCGCATCGCCCATTATTGTGAAGGACTACCACCTAGCTACTGCTTTATGTGGTCAGGTTCTGGATGCGCCAGTTCCAACCAGCATTGTCATTGAACGCGCTCGTTCTATCGGTGTCAGCGACATCGAGGGCTATTTGGGCGAATTCGAAAAAATTCCCCTGATGCGTATGGAACGCTTCGAGAGCATCGTGAATCTAATGGAAGTTGTAACCTTGACAATAAGTGAGCTGGCGCTGAAAAAATACCTATCCTTTGAGTATTCTCAGCATTACCTCGATAAACTTATCAACAGTGTTTCGGATGGTATTATCTCAACCAATGCGGATACCACTATCTCAATGGTCAATGATGCTTGTGCTAATATGTTTGGCCATGAGAAGGAAAAACTGATTGGCCAATCCATATTTTCCCTATTTTCAGATTCGGCTTCCATTAATACCTATCAAAAACAGATGAACTTGAGCTTGAAAAGAAACTGTCGAGCCGAATTGACTGCTGTCAATGCTGACAACCAGTACTTCCCGGTTCAGATGTCCCTCTCAAGTTTCAAAACTGATAGTAATAAAAATCGAGGTTATGTGGCCGTACTCAGAGATATTTCTGAAGATAAAAAAACCGAACACATGAAAAATGACCTCATCGGAATGTTGACCCATGATATGGGAAATCCAATACTTTCGATTCAAAAGGCGATTAAACTCATGGTAGACGGTGCGTTAGGTCAACTTAAACTGAACCAGTTAGAAATCATGAATCTGGCTTTAACCACAAGCAATCAACTATTGGGCATGGTGACAGACTTTTTGGATATTTATCAAAATGAAAACGGACGGTTTCTGCTCCGCAAACTCCCGGTCGACATGAATCAAATTCTTCAAGACGGCATCAATCAGTTAAAACTTTTGGCCCTTGAAAAACAGATTGTGGTTCACTATGAGGCGACTTCAGCACCTCTAATGCTCAATGTGGACCAAACCCGCCTCATGCGAACGATCATTAATATCCTGGACAATGCCATTAAATTCAGCCCGAAGGGCGGTCGGATCAATGTGTCTTCGATACTGGTAAAAAAAAATGATGAGAAAAAAGCCGGCGCAATAATCAGACCTGATATCCTTGGTCAACTCGAAGGGGATCAGCAATACGCTCTGGCAACTATAACAGACCATGGACCGGGAATACCGAAGTATTATCAAAAAAAAATCTTTGAAAAATTTTTTACCAATAACCTCCAACCCGACAAAGGAAGAAGAGGTTTGGGGTTAGGTTTAGCCTTTTGTAAACTGGTTATTGACGCTCACGAAGGTCTCATTTGGACAAAATCACCCCTTTATGACGATGACGGGGAAAAGAAGAAGGGGTGTCGCTTCAATTTCATTCTGCCAACAAACTGCAGTTAATAAAAAAATTGAAAATATTGATGATTTTGGAGAAGAGAAAATCATGAAAACAAAAGAATCAATCCGTATTTTTCTGGCAGAT
>CBDUUO010000469.1:0-3294 GCA_965370395.1 uncultured bacterium | reverse complement strand
CGTGCTTTCTTGTTTGACACCATAAGCGCAATTCACTATAACCCTAATTGATCGTAAACAAAATGAAAAACTGGGGCAAGGTTTTAAAATAGTTACTATTTTTGTTATGTTTTCCAAAATTTAACATGTCTTTTATTTATTTTGAAGGAGGTGTTCCCAGCAACCACTAACCAAAGGAGGTCCGTATGACAGCTACGACTTGGTCGACTCCCAATTGGCCACAAGACGTACCACACGATATTTCCGGATACGAAAAGCCGCTGTTTTCCGTACTTGATGAATCTGCCAGCAAGTACCCGGATCAGGTATATACCGTTTTCAATGATGCCACCCGTACCTTTACCCAGGTCAAAGACACCGCCGATCGCATCGCTAATTTTTTGGCCTCACGCGGCATCCAAAAAGGAGACCGCGTGGCCATTTTTCTGCCCAATTTGCCCCACTATCCGGCCGTATTTTTTGGTATTTTAAAAGCCGGAGCCATTTGCGTCACCTGCAATCCCCTATACACGGCAAATGAACTCAATTACCAGTTGAAAGATGCCGGTGCCAAAGCTGTCTTTTGCATGGATCATCCCCAGTTTTATCCGACAGCCGTTGAAGCGATCAAAGGCACCGACGTGGAGACCGTGGTTGTCTGCGGGGTCAAATCGTACCTGCCGCCAATCAAAGCCTTTATCGGCGGACTTTTAGGAAAAATCCCCAAAGCCGGAAACTACCAGGCGGGCCATCTTTTTTTTGATGATGTGGTCGCCGGCGCCCAGCCCCGGCCGCCGGAAGTCCAAATTAATCCGGCCGAAGATCTGGCATTAATTATTTACACCGGCGGAACTACGGGCGTTCCGAAAGGTGCGGCCCTGACGCACACCAATTTTACCTATAATATTGAAGCGGCACTGGAGTGGATTCGTCTGGTGCACGAACCGGGTGCCAATCCGGAAAAAACACGCATGGGCGGGTTTCACACTTACCTCGGTGTTTTGCCCTGGTACCATAGTTTCGGCCTGACCTGTGCCATGTTATCCGCTTGCAGCACCGGCAGCCGTTTGATCTGTATTCCGGACCCCCGCGCCGGGAATCCGCCGTTTACCGAGGTTTTGAAGGCCGTGCAGAAGTACAAACCGACCGTCATGCCAGCCGTCCCAACGATCTTCGTGGCCTTTACCAACCATACGCAGCTTGATCAATACGACCTGAGTTCGCTGATGGGGTGTTTTTCCGGTGGTGCACCGCTGCCGCCTGAAGTTTGCCGGCAGTTTGAAGAAAAAACCGGCTCGGTCATTTTTGAAGGCTATGGCTTAAGTGAAACCGCACCCATTACCACCATCAATCCGACCAACCTGGAGCAACGCAAGGTCGGCACCATTGGCTTTCCGCTACCGGGTACGGATGTCAAAATATTGGACATTGAGCTCGGTTCAAATGAACTGCCCCCGGGTGAGGACGGAGAAATCGCCATCTGCGGCCCTCAGGTGATGAAAGGCTATTGGAATCGTCCCGAGGAGACCGAAAATGTATTTCGCGACATTAGTGGCAAACGATACTTTTTAACCGGTGACATCGGCCATGTTGACCCGGAAGGATATATCCTGATTACCGACCGGAAAAAGGACCTGATTATAGTCGGTGGCTTTAATGTTTACCCGCGCGATGTCGAAGATATCCTCTTTCAGCATCCCAAGGTGGAGCTGGTGGCTGTGATTGGCGCGCCGGATGAAAAAAGCGGGGAGGCCGTAAAAGCCTTTATTCAGCTTAAACCCGGCGAAACCGCTACCGAAGAAGAAATTATCGAATTCAGCAAGGAAAATCTGGCCGGTTACAAACGACCCAAAAAAATTGAATTCCGGGAAAGTCTGCCGGTTTCCAACGTGGGTAAGGTGCTCAGGCGTGTACTCAGAGACGAGGAACTAAAAAAGTCCGACTAGTTCTGAGATCATTTTCTTGTTTAAAATGAAAACCAATGTGGATGTACTCTGTGTCGGGCATGCTTGCTATGATCTGGTATTTGCCGTTGATCATCACCCGGATGCAGACGAAAAGACCTTTGCTGAAAAGTTTATCAATTGCGGTGGCGGGCCGGCGGCCAATGCGGCGGTGACGGTGTCGCGTCTGGGACTCAAATCTGCTTTTGCCGGATATTTAGGCAACGATTTTTTTGGTCAGAGGCACTTAGAGGAATTCAGCCAGGCGGCTGTAAATACCGATTTAATTGTTCGCAGTGATTCACCGACACCGCTTTCGGCAATTTTGGTTAAACCGGATGGACGGCGCACGGTGGTGAACTACAGAAGTGATAGGCCACCCTTGCGGGCGGACAGCATTGATTTCTCAAGATGGCATCCTCAAGTGATTTTATTTGACGGCCATGAGCCTGAAGTTTCTTTGGCGCTAATGAAGACCATTAAAGGCCGGAGGATTTCAACCGTCCTTGATGCCGGATCGATTCACAGGGGTACCCTGAAATTATTGGAACGAGTGGATTACACCGTGGCCTCGCAAAAATTTGCGCGTGAGTGTACCGGTAAAGAAGATCCTCAGCAAGCAGCTTTAAAATTGGGCCAATATGGTTCTGCGGTTGTAATTACCCTTGGCGAAGCGGGACTCGTATGGCAAAACGAGGATGGCAGCGGCAGCTTGCCGGCATTTTCCATTGATTCGGTGGATACCACCGGCGCCGGTGACGCCTTCCACGGTGCTTTTGCAGCCGGGTTGGCATACGGAAAGCGTTGGAAAGACCTGCTGACGTATGCCAGTGCTGTCGGTGCCCTGTGCTGTACAAAATATGGTGCGCGTCCGGCCATACCAACAGCGAAGGGCCTTTCCGCATTTCTCAAAAAACATCAGAAGAGCAAAAATTAGATGATAGATAAAATAAAAAAATGGGTCGTCGATCATCCGTATTTTTTGACCAGTGCTGTTTTTTTGATCATTCTATTCGTGGGCTGGCGGGTGCTGTACTGGCGGGAGGAAAACTTTGCCTTCATACTTCTGCTGTATTTTATTGTCACCCTGGGCATCCGGTTGGACGATATTTCCCGCAAAATCGGAACCCGCACGGAAACCGCCTCCAACAATCCCGATAGTAAAGAAACCCTCATGCAACAATTAAATGATATTAAACACGCCCTTTTAGCGGTTAACGCGACCCTCAACCGGATCCTTGAAAAGACCGAAAAAGAAGATCAGTAGCGCATACGGTCATCAAAATTCTCGCTGACCATCATCTAATCTGCCAGTCACTCGAATTTCATACTTCAACCGCTTTCCCATTGCAAGGGTCCTGCCACAGGCATT
>CBDUUO010000468.1:0-3296 GCA_965370395.1 uncultured bacterium | reverse complement strand
CATTTCGCTTGTTAGCAAATCTGGCAAACGGAACATATTTATGACAACCGGTATATAGCTATTTTACAGGTATGAAACTAATATCACAAAGTTTTTTAGAATTTGATATGCTAAGGGCTGTTGTTGATATTATAGAATGGTAACAGACACGTATAACCACAGGCTAAATTCGGCTCAAACAAACTAAGACCATAACGCCAGCCGCCCCATTTCTGGCCGGCAGAACCGCTGATCAGGTGCCATTGAATCAACCCACAATGCGCAGGGCCAGATATGGCACCAGGTTGAACAGCAATATAGCTGTTTTAAAAAGCGCCATGCCGGCATAGTGAATGGCATCGAACTTATCAACAGATAAATTAAACCATTTACTGTGAAACCGGTACATCCAATCGTGAGCCATAATGAAAAATAGAAGCCACCATAACAGCAATACCCAGTTTATTACGGTGCACCACGCCAGTGCATCACGAATAATTTCAATGGTCATTATTTCGCCTCCTTTGGTTTGTTTACCTTTACAATCACCAGGGTAATGTCGTCCTCTGATTTCTGGCCTTCGGCGAATTGATTGATTTCATGGTAAACCGCATTGAGGATATCATCGGCACCTGCTTTGGCGTTTTGACGGATGATGTCTTTAAAGCGCTGCTTGCCGAACATGGCTCCTTTTTTATTAAACGCCTCCCAGATGCCGTCGGTGCCGATGGCGATGATCTGTCCGTTTGTTAATCCCTTGCGATGGTTTTCAGTATATTCAAAGGCATCATTGACACCCAGGGCCACCCCCGAACCCTTGAGGTCTTCAAACGCGTCCTGTTGCGGGTCATAGAGGATGGCGGGATCATGGCCGGCCCGCACCCAGTCGATGTGGTCTTTTTGCAGGTCCACGGTCAAATAAAAAAGCGTCATAAACCGGCTGGTTTCAAGTACATCCCGGGTCAAGTGACGATTCATGGCGGTGATGATTTCCGACATGGTTCCGGGCTGAGAGGCGCGCATGCGTAAAAATGCCCGCGCCGATGTCATCAGCAGCGCGGAGTCCACCCCATGGCCGGTGATATCGCCCACCACTACGGTAAAAGGGCCGTCCGGATTTTCACGGCGCCACAAAAAATCGAAATAATCACCGCCGATTTCATCGCAGGATACGTTTCGGCCGGCGATGTCCAGCCCGGGTACGTCCGGTTTGCTCTGAGGAAGCAGGCTTTTTTGCACCTCACCGGCCAGTGCCAGGGCCTTTTTATGCTCGGTCATATCGGTTACGAAGGCCATGTTGCCGATGACCTCGCCCTGATCGTCCCTGAGGGTGTTGCCGTGTATTAAAATCGGCACATGGCGGCCGTCTTTGGCCACCACGGTTCCCTCAAACTCCCGGTATTCTTTGGCCAGGATCTCCTCCCGGTTGGCCATCATGAACTGCCTGAACTCATCAGAAGCCAGATCAAGGGGGGTTTTGCCCAGAATTTCTGCGCGGGAATAGCCGAGCATGTGACAATAGGCGTCATTGACATCGGTGATTTTCAAATCTTCATCCATAAGGATAAATCCTTCACCGGCGGTTTCCACAATCCGGCGAAATTTTTCTTCGCTTTTGCGCACCTCTTCTTCGGCCAGCTTGCGGCTGGTAATATCGACCAGCAGGCCCTGATTAAATATTTTGTTTCCCTGATCGTCGCGCACCACCAAGGTCTGGTCTTCGACCCAGCGGACCTGACCGTCTTTGGTCATAATCCGGTAAAACTGGGTATATTCTTCCGCGTCTTCTTCGGCATATTGCTTGATTTCTTCACCGAGGCGCTCCGAATCATCGGGATGGACGATATCTTTAAAATAGATCTTTTCTTCAAGGAACTCCTGAGCCGTATACCCCATCTGGCAGATGTTGTCGGAAACATACACCAGTCGGGGCTTATCGCCGGCCACCCGCCGAAACAGAATCACCGGGCTTTTATCGATGATCACCTGGGCCAGGCGAAGTTTTTCCTCGGTGCGGCCACGCTCCCGGCATTCTCTTTCAAAGGAAGTGGTGTGCGCTTCAAATTGTTTTTTAAGGGCCTTTAATTCCCGCATCAGTTCGTCTTTGGTTTTGTTTTTATGAGATATCATAGTCCTTTTCCATTTATTTTGGATGCGCTCTTACTTCAATTGACTGGAAGCATTTTGTTTAAAACTATGACCTGCAGCATAGCGGGTCAAGCTGTATGATAAAGTGACTAAAGTTGAGGAATGCTATCATTATTATAAAAAGATGGAGTGAAGCGACGCCTTAACTTTAGTCACTTCCAACTTTAGTTCACTTTAGTCACTTTTCTATATCACTATTAATAACCTCTTTTCAGCAAAACATCCGCCGCACGGGCGAAGCCTTGCGCGGTTGGAATTTCAAAACCCAGGGAATCGGCGATGCGGTCCAGGATGTTAAATAGGACGGTAACATGAATGGCATCTTCGATGGCCCCATCACTGAGACCTTCAGCGCGCAGGGCGTCAATATCTCCGGATTCGATTTGATCCGGCGTCAGGGTCAGTTTTTCGATCAGGTTCAATGCCGCCCGCAGTTTTTTATCGATGGGGGCGGTACGCCAGTCAGCTAAAACCGCCCGGGTGACCTCATCACCCAGTGCTTTTGACGCGACCGCGCCATGGATGCGGGTTCAAAAGGGGCATTCGTTTGCCCTTGATACAAAGGCGGCGAAAAGCTCGCGTTCACCCACCGACCACTCCGATGGGCCTCGCATGACGGCGTTCAGATAGCGGCTGTAGTGGGAGCCGAAAAACTCCGGGCGGTACCAGAGCGTTCGAAGCACATCGGGAGCGCGTTCGCCGAGTTTAAGGCCAATCAGGGCCAGGATTAGTTTTTTGGAGAGCTTTTGGCCGCTTTCAACCTTTTTAAGCCGCATCGGTGTCTCCTTTCATGGCCGTAATGCCGCGATTAAGTCGGGCGATTCCGGCTCCCAGAGCCGCGCTTAATGTCAGTTCAAAAATGGCATCCTCCGAATAGCCGGCGTCGCGAAGGGCCTCGATATCCGCATCGATTACCAAGTACGCATGCCGCGCAATCTTATCAACATAAGTAACGAGTTCTTCAGCTAATTGAACGTCACTTCCTGATGAGCGACCGGCATGAGCGGCGGCTCGTTGCTCCACCGCCCGGCGCAATTCGGGGTCGCTGTCCCCCCGGCTGTTGAGCACGCTGTCCACCAGCGTTTGAATTTTTCCGGCGTGGCGCCGAAGCTTTGAATCGCTGTCATTCATGATAATCACTACCCCTGTTTATCAATTGTTTTTTTTTA
>CBDUUO010000467.1:0-3303 GCA_965370395.1 uncultured bacterium | reverse complement strand
CTAATGGTCTAACATCTCGCGGGCATGCGCTAAGGTCGTTCGGGTAATTCTTTCACCGCCTAACATTCTGGCGATTTCTTGATAGCGGTCTTCCGTATTCAGCAGGTTAATCGAAGTTCGGGTTCTGCCGGCGGAAACCTGTTTGGAAATACGGAAATGCTGGTCGCCGAATTTTGCTATTTGAGGCAGGTGGGTAATACAGATCACCTGATGGTGCCTGGCAAGATCGGCCAGTTTTTTACCAACAACTTCGGCCACGCCCCCGCCGATGCCGGCATCGACTTCATCGAAAACCACCGTTTCGACCGAATCGGTTTTAGCCAGCAAGGCCTTTAAAGCCAGGATCACCCGTGAAAGCTCACCACCGGATGCAATGCTGGCCAGGGGTTTTAAAGCCTCCCCTACATTGGGGGCGATTAAAAACGTGGCCCGGTCGATGCCGGCTTCGGTGATCATGTGGCTTCCGGCCGTCAGATGCGGGTCGGTTTTTTCATCAGCCGGTGTGGCCTGCACCGCCACACGAAAGTTGGTTTTTGACATCTTTAACGTGGCCAGCTGGCCCATCACCTTTTTGGCAAAACTGTCGGCTGTTTTTTTGCGTTTACGGGACAACTTTAGCGAGAGGTCTTTGAGTTCGGTGTGTAATTGGTCAATATGAGTTTCGGCTTCTTTTATCTTTTCCGCTATATTTTCAATGCCGCAGAGGCCCTGTTCTATGGATTTGAGCTTTTCAAATACGGCATCTAGTGATCCGCCGTATTTGCGCTTGAGCTGGTTGAGGGTATCGAGCCTTTCCTCGACGGCTTCCAGCTGTTTCTCGTCCATTTGAATCGAATTCAGGTAGCTCCGCAATCCTTCGATCAGATCTTCGATCTGGTAGGCGGTATCCTGAAGGCTTTCCGTTTTTGAATTCAGCTGTCCGTCAATCCGGCTGATTTTATCCAGATCTTTTTTTACAGCTACCAGTTTTTCCATGACGGAACCCGGTGCGCTATAAAGCGATTCGATGCTGTTGTATACGGTCTGATAAAGTTCTTCTGCGTTTTTTAATCGCACCCGTTTCTGCTCAAGATCCTGGTCTTCGCCCGCGACGGGATTGGCGGCTGTGATTTCTTTTTTTTGAAATTCCAACAGCTCAATGTGTTCCGCCTGCCGTTCTTTGATGGTCTTTAATTCCTTTAATTTTTCCAGCTGCGGAAGCATTTTATTAAAACAAATGCTGACCGCTTCACGTAATGGGGTCAGACCCCCGTATTGATCCAGAATTAAAAGATGCTGTTCTTCTTTTAACAGCAGCTGATGGGCATGTTGCCCGGAAATGCTGGCCAAATTTTCGGTGATGGTATTGAGCAACTGGATGGTGGCCATGCGTCCGTTAATGTACACCCGATTGGCGTCGTGGCGGGAAATAATTCGTCTGACCAGCAAACCTTCAGAAGGCTCATATCCGTGTTCGGTTATTATTTTGGCGACCCGGCTGGAATCGGCAATTTCAAAAAGGGCCTCCAGCTCGGCGCTTTCAGCACCACTGCGCACCAGATCGGCCGATGGGCGACTGCCCAGCAACAGGTTTACCGCATTGAGGATGATGGATTTGCCGGCACCGGTTTCCCCGCTGAGAATGGTCAGACCATCGGAAAAACCGATTTGCAGATCATCGATAATGGCAAAATTTCGAATGGAAAGCTCTTTTAGCATGAATTGAATAACCGATTATTTCGGATACCCTGTGATTTCTCGGATATGTTCATACAACGGTTTCAGCTGCCGATACATCTTTTTGTAAACGTGATGGTAGAGCGCATCATATAAGGCATGGTTTTTTTGATCGGGTTCAAAGACCTCGCCGATGTGAGTCATGGCGTCAACAGCGGTTTTAAAATCCGGATGCAGGTCCAAACCCACGGCAGCATCGATGGCCGCCCCCAGGCCGGAGGTCTCGTAAATATGGGGTTTGGCGGTGGGCAGACCGAATATATCGGCGGTTAGCTGAAGGGCACTGCGGCTCTGACTGCCGCCGCCGGATACCCGCAGTGCGGTTATCGCTGTGCCACTGCGTTTTTCGATACGCTCTTTGCCTTCCCGCAGGGCGTAGGCGAGTCCCTCTAAAATCGAGCGGTATAGATGGGCGCGGGTATGTATGTCGCCGAAGCCGATAATGGCGCCCTTGGCCTCCGGGCCCGGCATTTTGAGCCCGGGGCTCCAGTAGGGCTGGAGCATCAGCCCCATTGATCCCGGTGGAATTGCATCCACCAGCTTATCAAAAAGGGCTTCCGGTGCGATTCCCTGGCGGGCGGCTTCCTGCTGCTCATGCTGGCCGAATTGTTCCTTAAACCATTTGACCATCCAGTAGCCCCGGTATACCTGAACTTCAATTGTGTAAAAATTTGATACGGCTGATGGATAAGCGGGCAGCAGCGGAATGGGTTCGATATATTTTTTATGAGTGGCGTTGATGGTGGCGGTGGTGCCGTAACTTAAACAGCCGATGGACGATTCGAGGCTGCCGGAGCCGATAACTTCGCAGGCCTTGTCAGCCGCCGCCGCAATCAGCGGCAGACCCTGAGGAATTCCGGTTTCTCGAGCCGCAGCGGTGGTGATTTCACCCAGGGGCGTTGCCGGCGGAACCAGATCGGGCAGTATGGCCGGATCTATCCCCGGTAAAACCCGCCATTTCCAGTCCCAGCTGGCTGACCAGCGCAAGCGCTTATAGTCAAACGGGATGTAAGCCACCTGGCAGCCGACGGAATCAACAAAATTATCGGTCAGCCTGTGGGTCAGGTAACCGGAAAGCAGCAAATATTTATGCGTGTTTCGCCAGATGTCCGGCTGATAGGTGCGGATCCAGTTGGCTTCGGCTTCCTGCTGAAGATAGGCAACCGTGTTTGTCAGGCGGGTAATTTTGAAAATCAATCCCCAGAGGCCGCTCACCGGCGGCAGCCCGTATGTTTTGCGCTGATCCAGCCAGATCATCGCAGGGCGCAGCGGCCTTCCATCTTTATCAAGGTTGACGACGCTTCCGCGCTGGGTGGTTAAAGCGACTCCGGCAACGCGATCTTTATCGACGTTGGGATGCTGCCAGACCCCCTGACAGGCCTTGACCAGGGCCTTCCAGAAGACTTCCGGATCCTGCTCCGCCCAGCCCGGTTGCTCCGAATAATAGGGGACAAACGTCACGGCTTCTTTGGCCAGCAATTGTCCGGCCGCATCGAAGATCAACGCTTTGAGACTCTGGGTTCCGTTGTCAATTGCCAGGATCAGATCTTTGGTAGCCATCATAATTCTTGGTGTCAGGTTTCAGGT
>CBDUUO010000466.1:0-3311 GCA_965370395.1 uncultured bacterium | reverse complement strand
GACCAACCCCCAGATCACATCCGCCGAGAACACTTCTTCAATCGATCGATCAAACAGAACCGAGATTCGGGGATCAAATTCATCATCACCCTGCCAGAATAAATAATACACCGGAACCCGTGGAAAGGCTAACAGCTGATAGGCCGCATCCGCCATGTCCACGGGCCGACCTTCCAAAAATTCCGCGGTGTTTTTGAAACCTTCCAAATCCCGGCCGTAGCGCTTTATCAGGGGGTCGACCTGTAGCGCGTGCGGCCCCTGGAAAAAATGAGCCTCTTTGAGATCTTTGACGCCCACAATTTCTTTGCCAAGGGGATGTAGCATATTGACGCGATTCAGATAAACCACGGTAACCAGCTCAAGCAGTGGATCCTGAGTGCTTTTCCATCCCTGGCCCTCATCGCGTTTCAGGCAGCGCGCGTCGAAGTCCACCAGTACATCTTCATTTAAAAAATGAAATACCATTTGACGAGGAGTGACCATGCTGAAAAGGGTCAGGTTGCAAAGGGTGTTCAAGTCCTTTTTTTGCAGGTTGTCCCAAAAATGCGGCGGTACGTCCACCGGGGATTTATCGGGAGCAAATGCCGGTGGATTTTGCTCGCGGCGACGCTGTTGCATCTGAAGGTATCCCTGGCTAAACGGGTAAGGGCCCTGAGAAAAATTATCGCAGGGAAATTGACGGCAATCCCGCAGGCAGTATTCAATTTGATTCATTTTGGCACATGCCAGAATGGCGCAGGTACTGCCAAATAACTTGTGCTGTGCGGCCAGCTTTTGTTCGGCTTCCAGACTTTTGCCTGACCCGCAGCTTGAGCACGTACCTAGCAGGTTCAATTTACAAACATCACAATGAATACCACAGGCTCCGGTTGGCATTGTCTCTCCTTCTTGAATTTGGATTTTGGAATTTGGATTGTGGATTTAAAATGCCGAATTTTGATAAGCAACGGATTCCTTTGTCATTAAATCCAAAATCTAAAATCTAAACTCCAAAATTTTGGATGCTCCATAACTCCAACACTCCATGCTTATATTTTTTGACACTTCGGACAAATGTGCGTACTGCGCTGGCCGACGATGATTTTCTGGATTTTCGTTTGGCATCGCGGACAGGGCCGGTCGGTGCGTCGAAATACCTTCAACTCATCGCGGTTACGTCCCTGACGTTTGGCGATGGAATAAAAGTTGGCTTTGCCGGTTCCCAGTGAGGTGCCCAGGTTTCTCAATCCCCGCTTCAGCACTCTGGGGATCGCCCGATGAAGCGCCCGAATTTCGGGCTCAGTCAGGGATGCCGCAACCCGGCGGGGGTGAATCTTTGATTCCCACAGGGCTTCATCGACGTATATATTGCCAAGTCCGGCAATAAAGGTCTGGTCCAGCAGCAGCGGTTTTAACAGGCGCCGGCGCAAGCTTAATCGTCGATCCAAAATTTTGCGGGTAAACCCGGCTGCCAGCGGTTCCGGCCCTAACCGGCCTAAGATTTTTTCCGCATCGGATGTCAAATATATTCGGCCAAATTTGCGGGTATCATGAAACCGCAACTGCTTTCCGCCCTTAAAGCTAAAAATCACATGTTCATGCTTTTTGCGGGGCAACTCCTGAGCGATCAGATGCAGGCGGCCTGACATGCGAAGATGCATCAGCATATGGTTTCCGTTTTTGAAATCAAAAACAATAAATTTGCCGCGACGGCGAATCGCTGATATCTTTTTGCCTTTGATCCGGCTGCAAAATGCGCTTGCCGATGGTTCTGCGATCGTACGTGGCCAGAAAACCTTTGCACCGGTTATGACGGCACCTTCAATGCCGGCTGCTTTTAGGTCGTTGACAATCGTTTGTATTTCTGGAAGTTCGGGCATGTTTAATCAGCCTACAGAAAACAGAGGACAGATGTCAGATGACAGAAAACAGGAGACAGATGACAGATGATAATAAACACAAGACAAATATGATGTTGTTCTTTCAAGATTGGGCCATCTGTCTTTTTTTCATCTGCCCTCAGATATCTGTCATCTGACATCTGTTCTCTGACCTCTGACCTTTTTATTAGCGATTGACAATAAGGTGCCCTGGACTTATAAAATGGGCCATCTTCACGGATACTATACCATAACTCCTCTTTTAAAAAAATAATTGATCAATAAGGAGTGCTTATGGATTTTAGCCTTTCGACCGACCATGAAATTTTACGCGAATCCGTACGCAGTTTCGCTGAAAAGGAGATCAAGCCGCTTGCCAGGGAGTTGGATGAAAAAGAAGAATTCTCTTATGAAACCATGCAGAAAATGGCTGAACTTGGGCTTTTCGGGATTTTTGTCTCCGATGAATACGGCGGCCAGGCCATGGATTACCTTTCCTATATCATTGCGGTTGAGGAGATCGCCCGGGTTGATGGATCACATGCCGCCACCGTTGCTGCTGAGAACTCATTGGGCATTGGCCCGCTTTATTATTTCGGCAATGAGGAACAAAAAAAGAAATTTCTGCCGAAGCTATGCAGCGGAGAGGCGCTATGGGGGTTTGGCCTGACAGAGCCCAATGCCGGTTCAGACGCAGGCAATACCCAGACCAACGCGGTTTTGGACGGTAATGAATGGGTGATCAACGGAAGTAAAATCTTCATTACCAATGCCGCCACCGATATCACCACCGGGGTGACCGTATTAGCACGCACCGGTGTCAGAGATGACGGCAAACCCGAACTGTCATGCATCATCGTTGAATCGGGCACAGCCGGATTTACAGCCAAAGAAATGCATGGCAAGCTCATGTGGCGCGCATCAAATACCAGTGAGCTCTATTTTGAAGACTGCCGCGTTCCCAAAGACAACCTGGTAGGCCCCAGGGGGCAGGGATTCCACCAGATGATGCAGACACTGGACGGCGGCCGGCTATCCATCGGCGCCATGGGCCTTGGGGGCGCTCAGGGTTGCCTTGATATGGCAATGAAATACAGTCAGGAACGCGAACAGTTCGGCAGAGCGATTGCGACCTTTCAGGTCAATGCCTTCAAGCTGGCCGATATGGCCACGGAAATCGAATGCGCCCGACTGCTGCTATACAAAGCCTGCTGGCTGCATGATAATGCCTTGCCCTATGCCAAAGAAGCAGCAATGGCGAAGCTGTATTGCTCCGAAGTGATGTATCGAGCCGCCAACCATGCCGTCCAGCTTCACGGTGGATACGGATTGATGAAAGAGTATGATGTCGAGCGGTTTTACCGAGATCAGAAGCTTCTTGAAATTGGTGAAGGAACATCCGAGGTCCAGCGGCTTGTCATTGCCAGGTATCTGGGAGCAAAATGCATGTAG
>CBDUUO010000465.1:0-3327 GCA_965370395.1 uncultured bacterium | reverse complement strand
AATGAATTTAATTGCTTTTTCTCTGTGCTTTCTACTGAGCTCTGTGTGAATGAAAAGCTCAAAAAAGCGCTTGAGTTTTAAGCCTAAAAACCGTAAATTAAAAGCACTTGAATATCGCGATATAACAAATAAATTGAGGTCTATGCGATGAAAACCATGTGGGCGCCCTGGCGAATTGAATACATTCTCAGTGACAAAAAAGATCGGTGCATATTCTGTGCTGCACTGCAGGATCAGGATGAACTGACACTCTTTAGGGGTAAAGTGACGCTGGTCACGATGAATAAGTATCCATACATCAACGGCCATCTTCTGGTTGCTCCCATTCGTCATATGTCCAGCCTGGATCAGCTCAACAGGGCCGAAATGGGAGAATTGTTGGCAACCGTTGAACAATCGGTGGGAATTTTGAAAACCGTCATGAAGCCCGATGGATTCAATGTGGGTCTTAATCTGGGTAAAGTGGCAGGAGCCGGTGTCGAAGAGCATCTGCATTTTCATGTTGTGCCGCGCTGGTTTGGTGATACGAATGCGTTAACCGTATTCGGAGAGGTACGTGTGATTCCAGAACACATTAAAGCCACTTATAACAATTTAAAACCATACTTTAATAAAGCCGAAACGATCCTGTGATATTAATGCTAAAAAAGCTGTGTTGTTCTGATTGATTGATGAGCCCGCCCAAATTAACTCCCATGATCAAACAGTATCTCTCCATCAAAGAGGAGTATCCGGATGCGATCCTCTTCTATCGGATGGGGGATTTCTACGAGATGTTTTTCGAAGACGCTCAGGTGGCTTCCCGGGTATTGGAAATCACGCTGACATCCAGAAATAAAAAAGACGAATCTCCGGTCCCGATGTGTGGTGTGCCCCATCGGGCGGTTTCCGGTTATATCGCCCGGATGATCGATCACGGTTACAAAGTTGCGGTTTGCGATCAGATTGAAGATCCGGCAACCGCCAAAGGACTGGTTAAACGGGATGTTGTGCGAGTCATTACGCCCGGAATGATCCTTGATGAAACGTTTCTGGATAAACGTTCCAACAATTTTGTTCTGGCGGTCGCCCGTCATGGGGACGTATTCGGGTTGTCCTATCTGGATATATCCACCGGCGTCTTCCGGTTGGTCGAATCGGATGATCTGGCTGCTATGGTTGATGAATCCCTGCGCATATCTCCCAGAGAAATCCTTCTGCCGGAATCAGCCAAAACCGATCCTCAAATGGCAGTCATTCGGGAAGCCTTGCTCGAGCGCTCCATTAGCTATCTGGAAGATAGTGCTTTTGAGTATAAACGCTGCTACAACCGGCTGACCGAACAGTTTAAAACCATTTCTCTGGAAGGTTTTGGGTGTGAAGGGTTAGCGGCCGGGGTGCGGGCCGCCGGAGCGCTTGTTTTTTATGTCCGTGAAACCCAAAAGCAGAAAATCGAGCTCTTTACCCGTCTGGAAACTTACGCGTTAGACCAGTACCTTCTGGTGGACGATTTAAGCTGTCGCAATTTGGAACTTGAAAAAAACATTCGCTCCGGTACGCGGCGCGGCACGTTGATTGGTATTTTCGATCATACCAAAACAGCCATGGGCGCTCGTTTGCTTAAATTATGGCTGCGGTACCCGCTAATTAAGATCGAAGACATCCAGGCCCGCCACCAGGCAGTTGAAGAAACAAAAAGTAACATCGAATCCCGGCAGGGCATTCGCGAATATCTGAAATCGGTATATGACATCGAACGGGTCGGCAGTAAAATTGTTATGGGGCATGCCAATGCGCGGGATTTGATTGCCCTGAAACGGTCTCTTTTCGCGTTACCGCAAATCCAAAAAATGGTTTCAACGCTGAAATCCGCGCTTCTTCAGTGGGATGAGAACCTGAACCCGCTTTATGAACTGGCGGAAGTGATCGAAAATGCGATCCGGGAGGATGCTCCGCCGACGATCAATGAAGGCGGGATGATAAAACCGGGCTACCATAATGTGTTAGATGAACTGGTAAAAATCAGCCAGGATGGCAAAGGCTGGTTGGCCAATCTGGAAGTCCAGGAGCGGAAAGCCACCGGAATCACCACATTAAAGGTACGGTATAACAAAGTCTTCGGATATTATATCGAAGTGCCCAAAAGCCGTGCATCGGGTGCACCGGCCAACTATGTGCGCAAGCAAACCCTGGTCAATGCCGAACGTTACATTACCGATGAATTGAAAACCTTTGAGACAAAGGTTTTAAATGCTGAAGATCAGCGGGCAGCCCTTGAGCTTGAAATATTCAATGAGATCAGACAGGAAATTGTTAAAAATTTTAAAAATCTTCAAAGTGCGGCCGGATTTTTAGCCCGTCTGGATTGTCTGCTTAACCTGGCCGAGGTTGCCGATCAAAATGATTATTGTCGACCGGAAATGACCATTGACGGTCATATTCATATTGAAGACGGGCGCCATCCGGTTGTCGAAAAAATGATCACCGGAGAGCGGTTTGTGCCCAACACGGTTTCGATGGATAACGAAACCAACCAGATTCTGATCATAACCGGACCGAACATGGCCGGTAAATCCACGGTCCTGCGCCAGGTGGCGTTGCTGGTCGTTATGGCGCAAATGGGATCGTTTATTCCGGCCAAAAAGGCGTCCATCAGTGTCGTCGATCGGATATTTACGCGCGTCGGCGCTCTGGACAACCTCTCACAGGGACAGAGCACTTTTATGGTCGAAATGCAGGAAACGGCCAATATCCTTAACAACGCCGGCGAACACAGTTTGATTATCATGGATGAAATCGGCCGCGGAACCAGCACCTATGACGGGTTGAGCATTGCCTGGGCGGTGGTGGAGTATCTGCATGATTTGCATAAAACCGGCGTTAAAACCCTGTTTGCGACCCATTATCACGAATTGACGGACCTGGCCCAGCAAAAACCGCGGGTTAAAAATTACAATATCGCCGTCAAGGAATGGAACGACGAAATCATATTTTTACGCAAACTGGTCGAAGGCGGCACCAATCGCAGCTATGGCATTCAAGTGGCCCGCCTGGCCGGAATTCCAGGAGAGGTCATCAACCGGGCAAAGAAGATATTGTATCGCATTGAAAATGAAGAACAGGATTTAACGGACGCCTTTTCCAGTAAAAAAAACGGAAAAAAAGGACCGCAGCAGATGGATTTGTTCGGCAAGAAAGATCATTTTTTCGTTGAAAAGTTATCCAAACTGGATATATCCAAAGTGACACCGCTGGAGGCACTCAACTACTTGAATGAACTCCGCGATAAAGCCAAAGACATCAGCAATTGAAGGGCTCGCAAATTCGGCAGCTTTTTGAAAACAAATT
>CBDUUO010000464.1:0-3333 GCA_965370395.1 uncultured bacterium | reverse complement strand
GGAAAACGACAAGACGGGAAAACGCACCTGCAATATTCAAATACTGGCTAAATCTTCTTCAGTAACCGTTTTTTCTTTATTCTTCATTGCCGGTTCTATCCAAAAGGTTTTCGCCGGCACCTTGAATTACGGCATCAGCAAAAACTTTCCAGCTGTCAAAGGACGGGTATTTTTCATTCATTAAGTCAAGCTCAGCGGATATAGATTCAAAGACCGTACTTTCAAGGGAATTTATCACAGCCTCTAAAACTATATTCACAAACTCATCTTTGCGGATACCTTCATCAATTTGAGTTCTGTTGGCAATCTCATAACCCCGTCTAAAGCCCAGGGTATATGCCCGTTTTGTCGGTTCAGTAATAGATTTCTCTGTCACTGATCACCCTTTATACCTGTGATGTCCACTGCCTGCAATAGAATCTCTCCTGAATTGTGCATAAGATGCTGAAGGAAGTCAATCTCTTCATCATGACGAAGGTCGGTGCAAATAAAAATGCTCTCCATTTGCAACGTTAATTAAGCGGAAGCAGACAGAAGTAAAAGGTAAGGTTTAGATGACCGGATGTTACGTGAGTTGTGCATTTATCCCGAGCTTCTTTCCTCCTGTTGTTGGGCGAATCTATTAAGAGGAACCGGCCGTGCCCCAGTAATTGAAAGTCGCAAGTTTCCAGCCCGGTAGATACATCGTATCCATATCCCGGATTTTGAAGCCCGCCTGTTCCATCAGAGAAGGAATGGGCAGGTTCAGATTGCAGCCGCCCCCAATTCTTTTCCAGATCGGATTAAGCCGATTTTGCCACCGCCGCACAGCCGCATCGGGCGCGGCGCCATGTTCACAAAAAACGAGTTGTCCGTCCGGTTTGAGCACGCGGCGTATCTCCCCAAGAGCCGTCAGAATACCGGGAACCGTGCAAAGCGTGTAGGTAACCAATACGGTATCGGCACTGCTGTCATCAAGCGGTATCGCTTCAGCACCGCCTTTGATGAATTCCACGTTAAATTCGACCTGGGCTACGGTCTTTTCCGCCAGAGCCCACAACTCCATCGACGGGTCCAGGCCCCATACGTGCTGCACCTTTCCGGGATCATAGAAAGGCAAATTGAGTCCGGACCCAATCCCAATTTCCAGCACGCGGCCTCCGGCCAGAGACACAACCTTTTCACGCTGTTTCATAATCGGCTTTGCGCCGCAGATGAAATGCACGGCTCTTGGCAGAAGATATTTCGTATAAAATCTCATTATTAAATTACTTTCCTTCCTTTTATTTGCGTTAGTAGCATCGGAACGCCTCTTTGACAGCTTCGGAAATCAGAATCCATGGGGGTTCATTTAGCTTGTTCGGATGGTTTGAGAGATAGTCCTGCACGACAAGTTTTACCTCCTTAATTTTAACGCCTTTAGGAATACAAATCTTTTCGGGCTTCAGGACACCGTCATACATGGCGCGATAGGCAAAGGTAACACCTGAGATAAAACCAAGACCGTAACCATAGAGTTCCGGATCGCTGCTTTCAATGCAGGATAATAGATTATGACCGGTGTTCATGGGTCCGCACTCTGCCATTGAATTAGCAGACAGCGCCAGGATGATCATGGCAGTCGCTACGATTAAGAGTGACTTCATAAAAGCCCCTCCTTTCCCCCTTTGGTTCCCATGGGCAGGGAGTCAGAGGCTCTCCCTTTCGGCGCGCACAGCCTATCCCCCGGGCATTTATTAACATCCAGCTATTTACTATCAATTTGAAATTAAGGTCTAAAATAATAACGATAACCTTTTTTGAGTACCTCTGTCCACCCTTACATTATGCGGAAAAGAGCGCTTCAAGTCTCTAGTGTTGTGTCCCGCAAGTAATTTACAAAACACGGATTGATTTTTGCAACATATTTGTGGGACATGACACTAGTGGCAGTGTGCAGGGTTCAAAAGAGGGATATCCATCATTAGAACTGAAAGGGTTGGCCGACCATCATCTGAATTCCGACGTCTTCATCGGAAACGGCGCTGTCAATGCGGATCACGATGCCTTTCGCCAAGGCCCGGACGCCGAAACCGACATTCCATTTCATATCGGAATGCAGGCGGCTAATACTCCATTCGGGCGCCACACGCCCGATTTCTACAAAAGGTACGAACTGCAGCCACTGGATACCGACATATTTCTGAATTTTAGGCCAGCCTTCGAAAGGATTCCACTCGGGAATCAATCGCAGCTCGGCCGCATAATAAATGGCTGCCTTGTCGGTGAAACGCTGGGAGGGATAACCGCGCATCCGCCAGAGGCCGCCCAGGGTCGAGCCGGTGTAAGACGGCGGCCGATTCTCTACCTCAAAGTTTGATTGCTCATCCCAGGTGGGAGAGTAGGAGGTCCAGGTATCCAGCGCCAGAACCACCTGCCGGAACCAATCCGAAAATTTAAAAGGAACATAAAAATCCAGTTCGCCTTCCAGATTCGTCCAGGAATCGGAGCTGTCAAACCAGCCGAAATCCCGGGAGGCCTTCCCCTTAAAACCGAAACCCCTGGAGGGATTGGCGAAAAAATCCCGATTGTCCCAGAAAACAGAAAAATCAAGACCATTGGTCTTGGTCTTAGAGTCAACATCGTCGCCGTCGATCTGCTGCGAACGGTAAAAGGGGCGCAGCTCAAGATAGGTTTTACCGCTCACCAGCGGGTTCCATGAGTCCCCACCTGCAGCGCCGGATGTTAAAAGCCCGCGTTCGATCCGGTACGTGCTGATGATATCATCCTTGCCGTTTCCGATCGGCAGCAAATATTTAAATCTGAGCCGGAAAAAGTTGTCCCAGCCATCGCCCTTCACAAAGTTGTCCTCATCGGAATCGTTAGTGCCGGCGCGCTCGTTGGAAAACTTCGGTTTTCCATCAATGTAAACTTCATTGTCACTAAAGTAGCCAACGGATACGGTCGGGTCCAAAAACAGGCGCTCGACCCAGGGCATCTGAATATCCTGGCCCATCAGAAAGCCCATGGCCGATTTCTTGGTCCCGGCCATCATGGTTCCCAGAAGTGTGGACTGCTTCTGAGGATAACCGACAACACCGGAGACGTATGCGGCGGAAAACCCGAAGCTCTCGTTGTAAAAAGCAAAGGGAAGACTGAGCTTCTGTTTAGACGTTTTGCCATCCGGCCCAACACGGACTCCCTGACCCAAAGATGTTTGCGGCAAAAGCAGGAAAAAGGTGATAAACACCCAGAAGCCGGTAATAACCTTAAATCGATAACCATTCCGAACCGTAAAATTCAAACAATAGACCTCTCCGCAATGATTATACCGCTTTCCATAATAATGTTCCGAATTACGGAATTGGGGTATAA
>CBDUUO010000463.1:0-3335 GCA_965370395.1 uncultured bacterium | reverse complement strand
GTAACCCGTCAGATCCTCAATAACTGCGACATTAGCGATGCGCAGCATGCCGGACTATATTCCATCTGCGGGCTGGCTCTGCGACTGCGAGATCTTTATAAATGGGAACACCGCTTGAACCCCTGGGAAGAAAAAGACTCGTCTGAAATTCTGGATTGGATTGGTGAAAAAGAAGAGCTCTGGGAAAAACTGGCAGATGCAAAATACACGGATCTTTCGATCCAGGGTAAACGCTACGATCCGTTTGACACACCCGGAATCAATGCGGCATTGGAACCCCATGGCCTTTTCTACGGGGCCGGGTATGCGTTCAGTTTAAAACCGACTTTTTTCCTGGCTGAGATCGAAAATAAAGAGCTGAACAATGGATACACCGTTTACGCCCTCGGGCGCGAACTGGCCCGTGACCTGCTTACCTTACCGGCGCTTTCTCAGGACCATTCGATTCTGCTGCGAACCGATTCCGCCAGACTGTTTCTGTGGGATCAGATGGCCTATATAACAAAATCAGGCCGTCCGGCACTGAAATTTGCCCTCGAACACTGCGGGCTGAAAAAACAGCAACCTGAAGTATGGCGGCAGCACATGCCCGCAATTCTGGCAGTGCAGAAAGACAACTACCTATATCATGAGATCGGAGAACTCAGTGATTCTACGTTTCCCCCGAAAATCTGGCGCGAATTAATTGCCACCTTTCCGCATTCACCCGTTGAACTCCTCGCCAGAGGTCTCAAAGATCTGCTGGCGGACACCAATCAAAACGGAACGCTCCCCTATCTGATAAATAACCGCAAAACAGCCGGCCTGGGATTGTATGCAGCCTTTTTGGACGGAATGCCAAAGGCGCTTTTTCCCGAACTGAGGAAAGCTTTTAATAACTTTACCAAAACCCGCAATTGGCATATTATAGAAGAAGCGACTGCCGCAGGCTTTCGCCGTGCCAAAAATTATACCTCTGAAATAATTCAAATATTTCAGACGGCTAAAAAAAAGCAGCAGATGCAGTGGGCCAAAGATGAAATCGAGAAACGCCTGCTGGATAAAATCAAAAGAAAGGATATTCCAGGCTCATAAATCCGGGAGAGATTGCATGAACTATGATGCTGAATTCTGTCGGCAGATTCGGGTAAGCGAAGACGCCAGACGTCAATGCCTGGCGCTGGTTTCTGAAATTTTATTTCTGGCCACCAAAGCGCGCAATTACGGTCTGCTGTCACTGGGCAAAGAAGCCGAAGAAAGCTCTTCATTTCTGCTGCGCAAAGGACTTCAGCTGGCACTGGACGGGGTCAAAAGCCATAGGGCCAGAACCATACTGGAACTTTACATCTTTACTGGGGATTACACGGGCAAAGATCTGCTGGAACGCTGCATCATCCTGGAAGGGGTTATGGGCGTCCTGGAAGGCGTGCATCCGAAACTTCTTAAAGAACTTCTGCTCTCATTCCTCGGTGAATCCGGACATACCATGTTCAAAGAAGAATTTGAAGCCAGGGAAAGGGAAAATCTGGAATCATATCTGCAAAAAATTGAAGAAAAACCCGCCGCATCGAGTTCATCCGCCAAACTGGGCAACGTTATTACCCGCCTCAATGGCAAGGTCATTAAACAATTTTTACAGAACATCAATATCGATGATCTGGCAAAGGCCATAAAAGATATGGACGGTAAGGTGCAAATCAAACTGTTCAGCCATCTGTCGGCAGGAGCCGCATCGCTGCTGCTGGAATCCGTCGAACAGATGGATTCGATTGAGCCGCCTGAAATCCTTGAGGCCCAGAATAGAGTCGTGGCAATTATATCTGGGTTAAAAGATCAGGGACGGATCTGATGAAATATTACGTATATTTTGATGCCTACGGGCACGCCCGCCAGGCAATCAGCGAAAGGGAACTGACGGAACACTATCAAAACGATGTGGATAAATTTTGGGAAGCCATGTGCCGCCGGGGACCGGATGCCGATGAGGGACACCTAACCGGCCATGTGGGAACCCTCAGTTTTCAGAGTGAAAAAGAACTAACGGATTATCTTGAAACATTGGGAGATGAAATAACCGGCTTTTACGAGGCGGACTCAGATAGCCGGCCCTATAACTTTTAGAAGCTATACCCTTCAAATTCTATTGACCGGCGAAAACTTTCTGCAACAAATCGGTCACCCGGGCTGCCGGTTGAGTACGGATTTGTCTCTCCTGCTCCGCCAGCATCTTAAAAAGCCCCTTCAAAGCACCGTCCGTCACGTACTGGTCTAAGTCAAAACTCATCTTATCGCCAAAGGGTATGCTTTGCACCTTGGCATTCAAGTCCTGGAACGACCGTGTAACACCGACCTCCCCCATGGCATCTTTAACGATGGGTTTAAAAATCTCCTGGAGCCGACCTGATGTTTTATCCTCAAAATAAAGGGTGGCCTCATTATCCCGCCCGTTGAGAATTTTGCTGGCATCCTCAAAGTTCATCTGGGTGATGGCATCCCAGAAAATAGATTTTGCCTCGGGTGCTGCCCGTTCGGCCGCCCGGTTCATACTCAGGTCGAACGCATCCACTTTTTGCCCGTAGCCGGCCGCCCTTAAGAATTTTTCAGCTTTCTGTACGGATTCAGGAAGCGGAATTTTAATATCCGGATTTCGGTAATAGCCATCAGCCTTGGACACCAGGGCCACGGCTTTTTCCGTTCCGACCTCGAGGGCTTCCTTCAGTCCCGCGATGATTTCATCATTCGTGAGCGCTCCTGAACCACCCAAAGCGTCCTGGGCGCCTTTGACAATATCACTTAAGCCGGCTGAAAATCCCAGATGACCACCAAAGATTAAAAAAACAGCCAGTATCAAAGCTATTACAAAACGATACGTTTTTATCATATGCTCCGTTTTATTAAAATTAAAAACGCTCAGCAGCTTATATGGAATCCAGCAGCCACCTTCCGGTCCTGCTGAAGCAGTCCGTTAAATATTTCAACGGCCTCTGACGTCTTCTTTTCAATCAATTCGATATGGTTTGCGGCCAGATAATCCCGCAAGGATGATGTCGACTTCAATAACCCCGGGGAACCCTTGCCGATAATCAGAATGTCAGGTTCGGCTTCTAAAATATCGGTGATGTCTTCAAGCTCCACCCGGTGACCGCTCTTGCGCCACCATCCGGAAACCACCCGTCCGCTAACGATTTTAATGTCATCTGAATAGGTTTTGCCTTTGACGACTATTTTGCCGAATGAAAATTCCGTAATCATCTCATCCAACCCTGTAATTAGACGTCTCGGAAATTTTACAATTGACTGAAATCATATAGTTCCCAACGGCATTATCCTTATGCCGCTACATGGAATGATGGAAT
>CBDUUO010000462.1:0-3337 GCA_965370395.1 uncultured bacterium | reverse complement strand
ATGCTGTTCTTAACCGGACCATTTAGTCCGGCCTTCTGGTTGTTCGAAATCGTCATCGGCCTCCTCTTACCCATGGCAATTCTGCTCTATGCGGCCAGGCGGAAGAAAATAACCGCTGTGATGGTTGCCTCAATTATGGTGCTGGTGGGCTACTTCGTGAAGAGATATGACTTTGTCGTTGGCAGCCAGGTGTACCCGCTCATCAAAACACAAGAAACCCTTTCTTCCTATCTGCCGACCTTCATGGAAGTGTTGTTGATCGGCGGGCTTTTGGGGACCCTTTTTCTGATCTACACGCTGGCGGTAAAGTTCCTGCCCTTGAGAGAAGAGGGTGGCGACTCTGCGCATTAAGTTCAATAAGCATCAGGGTATATTTTTGGCATTTAACAGGAGGAAATATGAAAACCAGTGGATGGATTAAACTTGTATTAACCGTACTTTTGGCCGTTTGGCTGACCGGCTGCGGCTCCGATGAGGTTAAGGTTGAAACGATGTTGGCCGGCCCGAAGACTTACATCGGCTCCGAACAATGTAAAGTCTGTCACCTGGAGCACTACGACTCCTGGAAGATGACCCTGCACAGCCGTACGCTGCAGGATGTGACCGAAAACCGGGACGCCCTGATTACGGGAATTGATCCCGCGGTCATCCGGCTTGATCTGAAAAAGCGGCAAAATGAGCTGAAGGTGCCGGTGGATGAAATCTATATCCCCAAAGTCGAGGAAATTAAATATACTCAGGGCATACAGTGGAAGCAGCGATATGTGGTTGAAAAAAACGGCAAGCTCTATATTGCGCCCATCGAGTATAATGCCTGGAGCCACGAATGGACCAATTACCGCGAGGCGGACTGGGATCAGCGTCCCTGGATAGAAAAATGCGGCGGTTGTCACGCAACAGGCGTCGATCTGGAAAAAGGTGCGTTTACCGAGGCCGCCGTCGGCTGCGAAGCCTGCCACGGCCCGGCCTCTCTCCACGTGGCCCTGCCCAAAACGGCCGTCTTTGATAAACGAATGACGATTGTCAATCCATCCAAGCTGTCGGCGGGCATCCGGACCCAGATCTGCGGCTCCTGTCACGGCAGCGGTGAGACCATCCAAGCCAAAGGCGTCGACTGGCCGGTGGGTTTTCGGCCGGGCCGGGCCCTGGGGCCCTACCAGAAAACCGTCCATCAAGTCGGGGAAGACGAAGCACAGTTTTACGCCGACAAGTCCAGGGATCGTCATCACCGGCAATACAATGACTGGCAGCAGTCCATCCACGCCCAAAAAGGGGTCTCCTGCACGTCGTGTCATTACGTCCATCAATTGGGCTTACCCCCGACTCAATTCCAGACCGTGGGGGCCGGATCCGGGCAATGCCTGAGCTGCCATACCGGAAACACCAACAAATACGCCCATGCCATCCACTCGTTTTCCAACTGTATTGGCTGTCACATGCCCAGAATTACCATGAGCGCCGAATCCGGTGCCGCGCTGCGCCACAACTTCAAGCTCATGTCTCCGGAGGACAGCTTGAAGGCGGGCGGCATCGAAAAGGTACCCAATGCCTGCAGCAGCTGCCATCATCATAAAAAGACACCCCTGGTGGATCTGGTCGGTTTTCTGGAGGCATCCAAAAAGAGGGATACCCCCTTACCGTTTACCGTACATCGCCGACCTGAGCAGCCGGCAAAGTGAAAGGTGCCTGATTAAAAGATGAAGGTTCGTTTAGCATATATTGGAGCAGTGGGGCTCCTGATTGGGCTCTTTAGCCTATTTATCGTTCCATCAGGGCCGCCTTTGGCCCAACAAGAGGTCACCTCCAAAATCTATCGTTATCGCGAGCGGGTGGCAACCGGGTACTATGAAGGCTATGAGGTCAGTCCCCGTCGCAAGCGTGCTCTGGTGCCGGTGCCCGCAACCAGGCGCGGCCTTTTCCCTTACGGATCCTCTTCAGCCATGGTGCGTATTCGCGCCCGGCTGCCGGACTCCCACCAAGGGCTCAAGTTCTACTACCGGACCACCTGTATCGAGTGCCATCCGCAAGAGGCCCGCAACATCCACTCGGTTCGGGCCGGGATTACCTGTCGCCAGTGTCACGGGCCGGAGCCAATTGCGGCCATCAACCACTACTACTCGGCGATGAGCCCCATTCGACGCCATGCCTATGTCTGCGCCAAGTGCCACGAAGGCGCCAATGCCGCTTTTGCCGGCTTTTATGTGCATGAGCCGGCGGGTACGGCGCTGTCAACCAGAGAGAGCTTTCCGGTCTTGTTTTACACCAGCTGGGGGATGCTCTTACTTTTGCTGGGCACCCTGGCCTTTTTTGTACCCCACAGTTTTATGGTGGGCCTGCGGGAGTTATTTGAAAATAAAAGCCTTCAAAATTTGATAAAGAAACGGATCTCCCCCAGACTTAAACGCATGAAAGATGGGGCCTTCTCTATAATTCAGCGTGTGATGGCGGGCTTGCGAAAATTATTTGAGAAAAAGAAAGCTGCGGAAAATGAGGCCGAGGATGCTCCTTAAACGATTTAATAGAACCCAGCGTCTCTATCATCTTTTTCTGGTGGTCACCTTTCTGATTCAGGCGGGGACCGGCTTCAGTCGTCTGTTTATCACCACGGACTTCGGCAGGACACTCAGCGGCCTTTTCGGCGGGTATGAGACTGCAATTGTGATCCATTTCTGGGTGGGTGTTTTGATGATGGTCGGATTCGTGGTGCATAGCATTTATCTGATTTCAAAGATTAATTGGCAGCATCCAATCAAAAGCATTCTGGGCCCGGACTCTCTAATGCTCAACCTTGACGATGCCCAACATCTTTATCAACGAATCCTTTGGACGATCGGCAGGGGTTCACCGCCTAAATTGGACCGCTGGGCCTATTGGGAAAAATTTGATTACTGGGCGGTCTACTGGGGTTTGCCGCTGCTGGCGATTACCGGAATAATGCTCAAATTCCCCCTGCTGACAACCCTGGTACTGCCCGGCTGGGTGTTGAATATCCTCGCCCTTCTGCATAGGGCCGAAGCAATTTTGGCGGCCTCTTACATCTTCATCGTTCATTTTTTTATCGGGCATCTTCGGCCTTCCAGTTTTCCCATGAACGAAGCCATGTTTTCAGGCTGTGTCCACCTGGAAGAGGCATTGAAGGAGAAACCCGCCTGGGTAGAACGTTTAAAAAAGGAGGGAAAATTCGAGCAGGCAATGACAAACTCCCCGTCCCGCTGGTACAGGGTGCTTTATTTTATTTTCGGCTACAGCGCCCTGGGATTTGGCCTCTATATCTTAATAAATGGAATTGTTTACGGTCGTTACATACAGTTGCACTAATTATCTTTCTATCCTTGAT
>CBDUUO010000461.1:0-3337 GCA_965370395.1 uncultured bacterium | reverse complement strand
GGGGACGTTGTTGACTAATTGGACTTATTATTTCCCCGGCTTAACCATTTAGCAATCGCCGAGGTAGACATCCGCTTTGACGGGTTGTTTCGGCTTTTGTTCAATAAATTTGACGCGCTGTACACAAAATTAGACGATTTTCTGACATCCCGGTACTCCTGTCGGCCAAATTCTATCCTAACCTTTTGAAATTTCATAATTTAATTTTAACTGCCCATTCCTGGAATACTTTTTGCTTTAATAGAGCAGTTGCCCGAAAATTATGAAAATAAAAATTTTGCAGAGGGAGATATGATGAAGAAAACAAATACCTTACTGTTTGCCGGTATGATGCTTTTGTACGGGATCAGCTGTCTGGCCGCGGAACCCATCGAGGTCATCACACCGGGCCACAAAGCCAAACTGACGCATCAAGTGATCAATGAAACCAGCCTGCTGGTATCGGTTAAAGATGCGGAGAATAATCCTATTAAAGGGTTGAAACTCGAAGATTTTGTGGTCAAAAGCGGAAAAAGAGAAGCCCAAATCCAGTCCATCGAATCCCTGGAGACCAGTGAATTTATCCCGCTTAACATTGTGCTGGTGGTGGACAATTCCTATTCCATGAAGCAACGCCATGCCATTAAACCGCTGCTGTCCGCCCTGGGCAAATTTTTTGAAACCCTGCGCCCCATCGATAATGTCACGGTGGTGGTATTTAGTAAAAAAGCGGGCATGAAAGTTAAAGCCTATAATCTGCATGCCAAAGCCCATCGCTCAAAATTTCTTCCGGAACTGAAAACGTTTTTAAACGACGCATTTGACGAGGGACTGACCAGCAGAACCTATCTTTATGAAGCCATGGTGGCCGGACTCAGTATCGCCCGCGAGATGCCTAAAGAGGACAACAAATTTTTGGTGGTTTTTTCCGACGGCGAGGATTTAAACAGTGATTTTGAAAGTTATGTGGTTGAGTCCGAAGCCCATGGAATCGAAAATTTCGAAGCATTCGCGGTCGATTATATGCCCACCAACAAGAAAAACAAATTTCTCAAATCCTTTGTCGAATCTCACGACGGGCAAATCTGGAAAGCAAGGTCCGCTTCGGAACTGTTGCCCATCTTTAAGTCTTTTTCGAGCACCCTGTTCTACCGCTATGTGGTCAATTACAAGTTTCTTGAACCGCCCAGCGGCACATTGAGCCTGGAGCCGGCAGCGTTAAATTTTGACATGCTGACCCTGCTGGACGGCACTCCGGTAATGAACCAGGTGTTTTTTGAAACGGGTCGAAGCGAAATTTCCGATCGCTATGTGCTATTGAAAGACCGGGCGCATACCGCAGCCTTTAACGAGAATGTGTTGACCAGCTCTCTGGACCGCTATAAAAATGTGTTGAACATCGTGGGCCGGCAGTTAAACGAGGTCTCGGAAGCGCATATCCGTATTGTCGGCTGCAACTCGGATACCGGCGTTGAAAAGGGCAATCTTGACCTTTCCAGAGCCCGGGCCGGGTCCGTAAAAAATTATTTGTCCTCGATCTGGGGCATTGACGGCGCGCGCATGAAAGTCGAAGCCCGAAATTTACCGATCCAGCCGGCACCGGCAAAAATGCTGGGAAGCCGTCCGGAAAATCAACGCGTCGAAATCATTTATGACTCCAGCGACATGCAGGCAATGGCCGCCAATCAGTTTATTGCCGAAAGCAGCAACTTAACCGAAATAAAGATCATCCCTCAGATCATGGCCGAATACGGGGTGGCCGATTGGGAGTTGAGCATCCAGGGAGATAATCAGACGATCAAGACCTTAACGGGCGCCAAAACGCTCGAGCCCGTGCTGGCCCTTTCTCTGGATGATATCGGCCGGGATAAACTGGCGGCCTGCACCAACCTGCAGGCGCGCATCAAGGTGACCGACACCAATCAAGACATCTATGAGACGGCAACAGCCATGTGCCCGGTTACGGTGTCCAGAAAACAATTGATCCATGAACTGGTGGGCCCCCCCAAAGGCACCGTAACCATTCAACCCGACCAGCTCACCATAGAAGAAGTGACAACCATCGACAGTTCCCCCCTGTTAAATTATGTCTTTTTTGAAACGGGTCAAAGCGACATTCCTTCCCGCTATGCGACCTTTTCCAGCCAGACCGAAACCCAATCATTTAGTGAAAGCAAATTAAAAGGCACGATGGAAAAGTATGCGCATACACTCAACATCATCGGCCGCCGCCTGCGCGATAACTCCGAAGCGCGTATTAAAATTGTCGGCTGCAACTCCAACCGTGGGGAAGAGCACAATCGGAAAGACCTTTCCCGCAGCCGCGCCGAATCGGTTAAGGCATATTTAAAGTACATCTGGGGCATCGAAGCATCCAGAATGGAGTTGGAAGTTCGCAATCGACCCGCGGTTGCCAGCACCGGCAGTGTCGCTGAAGGCCGCGTTGAAAATCAGCGGGTGGAAATCTACTCTGAATCCCCGGCTATTCTTGACACCATCAAAAGCACCTATGTAACAGAGATCAGCACCACCGAGGAAGTTAAGGTCATGCCGCAAATCCAAACCGGCTATGAACTGGCGCGCTGGACCGTTGCGCTGATTGGTGACGGAACGCTCATTGATTCTACTGCGGGAGAGGGCGATTTGATGCCGGCCTATCAGTTTAATTTGAAAAAGCTCGGTTTGGGTAAAATCGGCGGATATGAAAATATCGGAGCCGATGTTGAAGTCGAAGACAAAAAAGGCCGGATCTATAAGACCCATGCCAGCACCAGCGTGCACTTTATCAAACGCGAAGAGCGCGTCGCTAAAAAAGAAGGTTATAAGGTCATGGAAAAATATGCGCTGATTCTGTTTGACTTTAACCGCGCCGATATCAAAGACCGCAACCGGGTCGTGCTGGATCGCATTGTTGCCCGCATTAAAGAGGTTCCCACCGCCAAGGTCAGTATTGTCGGCCATACCGATACCATCGGCAAAGAAGCATATAACGTCGATCTTTCCAAGCGTCGGGCCAAAGCCGCATTTGAAATGATCGTTACCGGCGGTGGTATCAACAGTGACAATAATTCCTTTGAAGGCGCCGGGCCCTATAACCCGCTGTTTGACAATCAGCTGCCGGAAGGCCGGGCGCTAAACCGCACGGTAACGGTGACATTGGAATATGAGCAGCAGAATTAAGACCGGTTCCGGCGGAATACCAGACGCCACACAAAATGACCGGGCGGGGATTTCCCCACCCGGTCATCGCCTCGATTATTCAATCTGATACATCCAGATTCTTATCGAAGATCTCTAACCCAGGATGAATCTTTAAACCAGTGATCAGTCAGCTGTCGCAGCTGACCGCTGCCATCAA
>CBDUUO010000460.1:0-3346 GCA_965370395.1 uncultured bacterium | reverse complement strand
TCAAATTAATCGACATGCAATTTTTTCGTGGGATATTATGAATAAACCGCTAGGGGTGTCAATCAGGAATAGAATTTTGATGAAAGATCGGCGGGATGCAGATGTGAAATCCCGCTTTTAAGCGGGGAACCCTGATCCACTATTTTTAAGTTAGGTTCTAATCCCGGGTCCAAACGGTTTAAGGACGATGATCAGTTGCGGCAGCAGCGTCAGGGCGGCACACAGAGCAATTAACATCGCCAACCCCGTCAGCAGACCGAAATAAATACTGGGAATAAAATTGGACAGGGTCAGAATCAAAAAACCGCTGATAATCGTCAGCGATGTGTAATACATGGCGCGGCCAATGCTGCCGTGGCATTGATGAACTGTCTTTATATAGCTATGTTCGAACTGGAACTCGTATCTGAAGCGGTAAATATAGTGAATCGTATTATCGACCGCTATGCCGATGCTGATGGCTGCAATGGTAATGGTCATCATATCCAGGGGAATATTCAGCCACCCCATAACCCCGAGCACCACTGAAATCGCAAGCAGATTCGGTACAATGGCGATCAGCGCTAATTTCAACGACCGAAACAGAATCAGAAACATGCCCAAAAGCGCCAGCACGACCATTCCCAGCGTGAGAATCTGTGACTCAAACAAACTCTGCAGCATATTGTTATACAGCACCAGCAAACCGGTCAAATGGACCTTCTCTTCCTTTAAGCCCAATTTATGGACCAGATCATGGTGGATCTTTTTCAATAGAATGTCCCGTCTCAATGATTTTTCGGAATCCTTGACACGGATAGAATATCGCAGCTGATGATGTTTGGGAGATACATACGGTCTTAAAATAATACGCTTAAACTTGTCAGGCAGTTCGCTGTAAACCAAAGCTAGTTGAAAATTGTCTAACGGTTTGCCGTTGTTTAACTTGGCGGCGATTTTCAACATGGTTGCCAGAGACAGGACCTTACCGATTTCCGGCAGGCTGTCAAGATAATCATGGATTTTAGTCGCCAGCACCATCCGGTCAGCGGTAAACCAATATTTTTCATCATTGGCTTCTTCAAATTCATCAAACTCCTCAAATTCTTCGTCGCCGGGTTCTTCGGTTTTAGCCGCAGCCATTGCTGCTGATGTTTCGGGCCCATCAATTTCGACAATGACATCCAACGGGGTAGTGCCGCCCAGTTTTTCGTCAATGACTTTCAGGCCCTGATAAATTTCGGTGGTTTCTTTAAAGTAATTAATAAAGCTGTTTTCAACGACGAGTCTGGAAATTCCGAGCGCACTGATAATAAAGATGAGGCAACTCCCGATGAGTATCAACGTGCCATGCGCTTCAGTAAACCGGCCTAAAAATGATGTAAAAGAGAAGCTTTTTGCCTTTATGACCTGCGGAGCTTCTTTGCCCAGCAACATAAGTCCGGCCGGAAAGAGTAGAAATGTTACGATCAGCGAAACAACGATACCGGCACTCATCATCCAGCCAAAGGTTCTGACGGGCAGGATATCGCAAAGCAGCAGCGAACCGAATCCGGCGATCGTCGTAAATACGGCATACAGGCAGGGCGTCAGCATTAAGCGGACGGTATCAAGGATAAGTTGACGCTGTTCAGCTTCAGGATTACTCAACAAAAGATCCTTGTAGCGCACGATCAAATGGATCGTAATCGCCATGGTAATGATCAGCTGTAATGATATAAAATTGGAAGATATAACGGTGACCTTCCAGCCAAACATTCCCAGAAGTCCCATCATTGAAATTGCAGAAAAAACGCAGCAAAGCATCGGCAATACCACCCAGCGAATTTTTTTAAAAACAATGCTTAAGGTCACGACCAGAAAAAATGCGACCCCGATGCCGAATATCTTCAAGTCTTGCTTAACAAAACTGATTAGATCGTCTGATATGACGCTGACTCCGCCCAGGAAGAGCTCGGCATCCTGACGGTAGTTGTCCATAATGGCCCGGATTGCGGCGATATCCTCATGCCGGATTTGCCTCCGTTTTTCCCGATGTCTTTGGAGTTGCCCTTTGAGGTCTTTGAATTCGATAATTTCTGCGTCTGTAAGCGTGTTCCTGGCTGCTTTTTCTCGAAAATGGTCCCTACGGGCCAATACGTCGTGATAGACCTCGTCGACCGCGAAATGGACCTGAAGACCGGTGGTCTTCAGATCGGGGCTGACAAGCAGATTTTGGTAAAGGGGACTGTCTTTGAACTCAATTCTCGCCAGTTTCCGATCCACTGTAGGCGATTCAAGGGTTTGTAGGCTGGTGGTTAGTTCCTTGATCGGCACGGGAGGACTTTCCAGCAAAGGGGCATCCAATATTGAAACCACCGAAGTGACCCGTTTCAGCTGCTTTAATTCATCCCGCAACCGGGCAAGTTTTTTCAAGGACTCATTTGAAAACAAATCGGTTTTAGGGGAATAGGTCATCAATAAATAATCATATCCCCCATAGCGCGACTTAATCATTCGCGAATATCGTAAATCCTCATCCGTCTCAATAATCAGTGTTTCAGTCGAGGCATCGAGCTTAAAGTCCATTGCCTTGTAGCCAAAAAAAGAAACGACTGCCAGCAGACAAAGGATAACGATAGCCGGATGCTCAAGTATAACCCTGTCGTAAAATCGAGTAACCAAAGAGTGAGGTTTTGCCATATAATCGCCTAGATCAAAGGAAAGCCGTTTTTAGTTGTTAACCGATTTTTACATTCTCTGCAAAAGCTCGTCAAAGGTCCCCTTCTGTAAGATCTCTCGAAATTGAGCCCGGTAACTTCTGATAATGCTGACACCCTGAATCTCGACATCATAAATCTTCCAGCTATTATTTGATGGATCAAGCTTATATAACATGGAAATTTTTTTGCCTTTTGAAATCAGATGCGTGGGAATATGAATCTTTTTCTTGACCGCCACCGGCGATTCGTAAATGATCTTTTCATCTGTGTAGGCCGTCAGTTTATTCAGATAGAATTGCCGCAGGCGTTCAACAAAAAGTTCCGTAAATCGATCCTTTTTATCCTGGGATAGATCCGGCCAGTATTTCCTCCCCAATGAGAGTTTGGCCATGAGTGCAAAATCGAACATGGAGGTAACGATTTCAGCGACCTCGTTGTTTTTGGCCTGCTGCGATAGATCTTTTTTCTGCAAAACCGCAAATACGGCATCAAGGTTGCTTTTTAAAAATTCTTCAGCATCAATTTTTTCATCGGCAATGACCGGCCGGCTCAGAAGAAGTAAACCGAATACCGCATAAAGCCATACTTTCATCATCCATTCCTTCATCTGCATTTTCCGATTTCACTCATAATTAATTTTTGTAAGAAGGATTACATACCATTCT
>CBDUUO010000459.1:0-3349 GCA_965370395.1 uncultured bacterium | reverse complement strand
GAGAATTGCGGCGCCTTGACCCCGACATAATCCAGATCAAAGGCAGACCGGTCAATGGGCGAAACATTCTCACCCATAATCATTTTGGTTGCGAGATCAATAAAATTGATCTTAAAGACCTTGGATACAAAGGGAAAACTTCTTGAGGACCTTAAGTTGCACTCGATCACCTGAACATCGTTATCTTTTGCAATAAATTGCATATTGAAAGGCCCGGTTATGTTTAAGGATTTTGCAATCTTTTTTGAAATGATTTTAAGCTTTCTCATCGTTTCCAGGTAAGTCCTTTGAGGTGGCAGGACCATAGTTGCGTCCCCCGAATGAACACCGGCATTTTCGATATGTTCGGAAATAGCATAACTATAAAGCTCCCCCTGCTTGGCCACCGCGTCGATTTCTATCTCTTTTGCCCCGGTTATAAATTTGCTGACCACAACAGGATGCTCTTCGTTCACCTTGGAAGCAATTTTCAGATAGCCTTTTAGTTCTTCTTTGCTTAAGGCGATGCTCATGGCTGCGCCACTCAATACATAGCTGGGTCTGATTAAAACGGGGTATCGAACCTTACTCGCAAATGCCTCGGCTTCTGGAATGGTGGTCAATTCTTTCCACTCGGGCTGATTAATTTCCAGGGTGTCCAATAGTTGGGAGAATTTATGTCTGTCCTCGGCCCGGTCAATATCAATTGGGGATGTCCCCAGTATTTGAACACCGCCATTATGCAAGGGTAAGGCCAGATTATTAGGAATTTGGCCACCCATTGAAACGATAACGCCCAAAGGGTTTTCCTTTTCACAGATGTCCAGAACCCTTTCAAGGGTGAGCTCGTCAAAGTATAATTTGTCACAGGTGTCATAATCCGTGCTGACTGTTTCCGGATTGTTATTGAGCATTATCGTACGGTAAGACAACTTTTTCAAGGTCATCACAGCGTTTACACAGCACCAATCAAACTCCACGGAGGAGCCGATCCGATAGGCCCCGCCGCCCAGAACAATAACCTGCCTTTCCTCATCAAACGCCAGATCATCTTCAGTGCCATTATATGTCAGATATAGATAATTTGTTTTGGCGGGGTATTCCGCCGCCAGGGTATCTATCTGTTTTACAAAAGGGATAATGCCCTGCTTTTTTCTGGTTTCTCTAACCGCTTGCTCTGTACTTTTGGTGATCTTTGCGAGTTGAAGATCCGAGAAGCCTTTTTCTTTGGCCTCTTTCAGCAGTGAGGCTGGCAGGTTTTCTAATGTGTATCGGGCCAACTCTTTTTCGATCTCTACTATGTTCCTTATTTTAAACAAAAACCAGGGGTCAACCTTGGAAAGCTGGTATATCCGGTCCACCGAATACCCGTCCTTGATCGCCTCGACGATTGCGAACATCCGTTTATCGGTCGGCTCTTTGAGCTCCTTTTCCAGGTCATCGAATGTTAAATCATTGCAGACCAGGCCGTTCATTCCAATATCCAGCATTCGGATCGATTTCTGAATAGCCTCCTCAAAGCTTCTGGCAATCGCCATTACCTCACCAACCGATTTCATTTCAGAGCCGATATGAAGACTGACATTTGGGAATTTTTGCAGATCCCATCGTGGATATTTAACCACGACATAATCCAAGGCCGGCTCAAAACAGGCTGCTGTTTCCTTGGTAATCATGTTGTCTATCTCGGTCAGACCATAACCTAGAGCGAGCTTAGTTGCGATTAATGCCAGCGGATATCCGGTTGCCTTGGAGGCCAGGGCAGAACTACGGCTTAACCGGGCATTCACCTCGATTATTCTGTAGTCCTCTGAGTGGGGGTCGAGAGCGAACTGGATATTGCACTCACCGATGATGCCCAGGTGTCTTACGACCTTTATGGCAATCGACCTTAGTCTGAAATTCTCCGAGGCTTTTAGGGTTTGGACTGGAGAGACCACGATACTTTCACCCGTATGAATGCCCATGGGATCGACATTCTCCATAGCGCAAACTACGATACAATTGTTGTAGCGATCCCTTACGACCTCATATTCCAGTTCTTTCCAGCCTTCCAAATATTCTTCTATTAAGATTTGATTTGTAAAAGAAAAGGCCTTTTTGGTAAGTGCAATCAACTCGGCTTGATTATGGGCGATGCCAGATCCCAAGCCGCCCAAAGCATATGCAATTCGGCACATCACCGGATAGGTGATCCGTTCCGCCACCCTGACTGCTTCCTCAACTCCATCGACGGCCTGACTCACCGGGGCTTTAAGACGCATCTCTTCCAGTTCTTTTACAAAGAGATGCCTGTCTTCTGTCTTCTTTATAGCTGCAATCGGGCTGCCCAGGACCTTGATGCCCCATTCTTGTAAAACACCTTTTTCGCTTAGTTCCACACCCACATTCAATGCGGTTTGCCCGCCAAACCCAAGCAATATGCCATCAGGTTTTTCCTTTGCAATGATCTTTTCAACAAAATAGGTATCTAAAGGCAAAAAGTATACCTTGTCGGCCAAATGATCAGATGTTTGAATCGTAGCGATGTTGGGGTTTATTAAAACGGTTTCAATTTCCTCTTCTTTTAATGCCTTGATCGCCTGACTGCCAGAGTAATCAAACTCCCCCGCTTGCCCGATCTGGATTGCCCCTGATCCTAAAACCAAAACCTTTTTGATGTCTAAGCGTCTTGCCCTCATTTCTTCATGGCCCTTATAAACATATCAAATAAGAATTCAGTGTCATCCGGTCCCGGAGATGCTTCAGGATGAAACTGCGTTCCGAAGAAGGGTTTCGAAATATGTATGATACCTTCATTTGTCTGGTCATTGGTGTTGCAAAACCACTCCCGCCAGTCCTGAGGCAAGGTAGCAGAATCTATGGCATACCCATGGTTTTGGGATGTAATATAGCATCGTCTGGTCCCGATTTCCTCACAGGGTTGATTCTGACTTCTGTGTCCGAATTTTAATTTGTATGTGTCAGCCCCGGCAGCAAGACCTAAGATCTGAGAACCAAGGCAAATGCCGAGGATTGGAATATTTCCGGAGAGCGCCCTTCTGAGATTCTCTATGATTGTAAGGCATTGTTTGGGATCACCGGGTCCGTTGGAAATGACGATGCCATCTGCTTTTTCTTTTGAAAAGTCATAGTTCCACGGAACCCGGAAAACCGTGAGGCCTCTTTCTAAAAAGGCCCTTATGATGCTATTTTTCACGCCACAATCGACCAGCACGACCTTTTTGCTGCCTTTTTCGTATACAACAGGTTCTTTGAAGCTCACTTCAGAGACCAGGTTCCTTTTGTTGGGGTCTTGAAGCAAAACATCATCCTTATCGTCACAGACAATCTTCCCCAACATGGTCCCTTTTTCTCGCAGCTTCTTTGT
>CBDUUO010000458.1:0-3365 GCA_965370395.1 uncultured bacterium | reverse complement strand
GACAAGCCGGAACAAATTGCCACAAAGGCACCCAGACACAAAGCGAAACGCGTAATTTTTTGGTTAATATTCATCTTTGCGTCTTTGTGTCTTGGTGGCGTAAATGTTTTGCCACAAAATGCAAAAAAATAATTTCTAAGGTACTAAACGGCTTTGTTCAAATATCCCGCAGAGGGCTCGGGGGATTTTTTAGGATGACGCACAATCAAAAAAATATCTCGGGGGGAAAATCAAAATGGGGAAAAGCGGAGATCAAGCAGTTCTTGCAGAATTGCTGGCGCAGGCAGGCGTTACAATCAACGGTAATTGTGCCTGGGATATGCGGGTACATAACAATGATTTATTTTCACGACTTTTGAGCGGCGGTGTGCTTGCGCTGGCTGAATCGTACATGGATGGCTGGTGGGATTGTGAATCCCTGGATCAGTTTATTTATAAAATTCTGCGCGTCAACCTTGATACTCGAGTCAAAAATAAGTTCCGGCTGGCGCAGCATGTCCTGAAATCCAAACTGTTCAACCTCCAAAAAACCAGCCGCGCCTATCAGGTAGGCGAGAAACATTACGACATCGGCAACGATCTTTACGGCGCCATGCTGGATAAAAGAATGCTGTATACCTGCGGCTACTGGGCAACAACCGACAATTTGGATGCAGCCCAGGAGGCCAAATTGGATCTGGTGTGTCGTAAGATCAATTTGGAACCGGGGATGAGTGTCCTCGATTTAGGATGCGGATACGGGTCTTTTGCGAAATACGCAGCCGAAAAATTCGGTGCCAGGGTGACCGGTGTGACCGTTTCCAAGAAGCAGGTAGAACTGGGTACCGAGTTGTGCCGCGGGCTGCCGGTGGAAATCAGGCTGGAGGATTACCGCGCAGTTGACGGGTTATATGATCGCGTGATTTCCATTGGCATCATGGAACATGTCGGCTACAAAAATTACCGCACTTACATGCAAAAGACCAACCAATGCCTGAAAGACGACGGCATCGCCTTTATCCACACCATCGGTAACAATGTCAGTGAAACCACAAGCAACCCGTGGATAACAAAATATATTTTCCCCAACAGCATGTTGCCCTCCATTGCCCAAATCGCACGCGCCATGGAAGGCTTGTTTGTGATGGAGGACTGGCACAATTTCGGTCAGCATTACGATAAGACCTTAATGGCCTGGCACGCTAACTTTGAAGCCGCCTGGCCTGAACTCAAAGATAAATACGGTGAACGTTTTTACCGGATGTTTCGCTTTTACCTGCTGAGTTTTGCGGGATCGTTTCGAGCCCGAAACATTCAACTATGGCAAATTGTGATGACCAAACCCGGCAGAGATTGCCCGGATTGCCGGATCAGCTGACGGTAAAACATGAATGCTTGAAGCCGACGTCATTATTGTAGGTGCCGGGCCGGCCGGTTCTGCGTGTGCCTGGAAATTGAATCAAAAGGGCATTCAACCGGTTCTGCTCGACAAAAAGGCCTTTCCACGCCGAAAACAGTGTGCGGGATGGATAACGCCCGGTGTGCTGAAAAATCTACAGGTTAAAAGTCGGGAATACCCGCACGGTATCCTGACCTTTAAGCAGATTTTTTTTCATGTTCGCGGCCGGAAGTTGCGGATCCCGACCTGTCAGTATTCCATCCGCAGAACCGAATTTGATCACTGGTTGCTAAAAAAAGCCTCGGTACCCCTGCAGCTGCACGCCGTGCAACAGATCAGAAAACAAAACGGTTATTACATCATTGACAATTCGTATCGCAGCAAATACCTGGTTGGCGCCGGCGGAACCCATTGCCCGGTTTACCGGTCTTTTTTCAAGGAAGTCAATTCCCGATCGCAGCACCGGTTGATTGTCACCATCGAAGAAGAATTCAAATATGATTATCATGACGCCAATTGCCACCTCTGGTTTTTTGAAAATAATTTGCCCGGATATGCCTGGTATGTTCCCAAGGCGGACGGATATCTAAACGTGGGTATCGGCGGGAAATTTCTGGCACTCAAAAACAGGGGGCAGACGATTCGCCGGCACTGGGATTATTTTATCGCCAAATTGGAGGAACTTTCTCTGGTAGAAGGTCATACTTATCGGCCGCGCGGGCACAATTACTACCTCAGACAACCGGTGCCGGCCGGGCGGTTGAACAATGCATACATTATTGGCGATGCGGCCGGTCTGGCGACCCTGGATCTTGGCGAAGGGATCGGTCCGGCTATCGAAAGTGGAATTTTGGCGGCCAATTCAATCCTCACCGGAAGCCGGTTTTCAGAACGATCCGTAACCCGGTTCAGTCTGATCCATATCCTATGGGCCGGAATCAAAACGATGATAACCGGCAAACGGTTTCCTAATATTTATTAAAATGGTGTTGATAAAGGATTTGGGTCTGAGGGCTAAACCATGCCAGAGATAAAAATTCACGGTTATTACCCGGGGGTGGTGGGCAAGATTACTGAAATCCATGCAATCTATTACCATGAACACTGGGGATTTGATGTTTCATTTGAAACCCAGGTGGGTAGAGAGCTTTCGATTTTTGTCAGTGAATTTGATGAAGACCGCGACGGCTTCTGGGTGGCCACCGCCAACGGAAAATTTGCAGGTTCAGCTGCCATTGATGGGCATAGCGCCGACACCGAAGGGGCCCGGCTGCGCTGGTTTATTGTCGATCCTGAATTTCAAAATGCCGGACTCGGTCAGGAATTGATTTCACACGCCGTTGAATTTTGCAAAAAGAAGAAATACTCCAACGTGTTTTTATGGACCTTCGAAGGCCTGGATGCCGCACGCTGGCTTTATGAACGCCAAAATTTCCGATTAAGCGAAACCCATGATGCGGATCAGTGGGGTCAACAGATAAAAGTGCAAAAATTCGAATTGATATTGGCGGATTTTACTGAATAGAAAAACGAATAGAGGTAGGGTCGGCCACCGTGCCGACCATATCCGGCGGGCACGGTGGCCCGCCCTATTCATCTATAGAAGACATATTCTATTTTGGAAAACCTAACCCGGACAAGCCGGTTGGAACGAAGCGTAAATCCCGATTTATCGGGGAACCCAAAATGATTAATCACGAAAACACGAAATTTGGAAAGCACGAAATTTTTCTTTTCTTTCGTGATAAAAAAGTTTTTTCATAAAATGCAAAGAATTCACAACTAAGACTCTAATATGCGAACGTTGAACCTTTGAACCCTGAACCTCTGAACCCTGAACCTTTGAACCCTGAACCTCTGAACTCTGAACCCTGAACCTCTGAACGTTGGACCTGAACCTTAACTAGCTATTTCTTCTTATTGGACCTCGATGCGGATGATTCGAGTTTTTCAATTAATTTATCTGAATACTTCTGAGGTGCTTCAA
>CBDUUO010000457.1:0-3368 GCA_965370395.1 uncultured bacterium | reverse complement strand
CTATTTTATCGGGTGAGTTTTTCTTAACGCAGACGGCGAATAAAGTCTCCGACCGAAGCAACTCCTTTTTGTTCCATTACCCGTATGGTCTGGGAGCCGATAACGGCAATATCCGCTTTGCCCTTTAGGAAATCTATATCGGACCTTTCCTTGATCCCGAAGCCAAGAGCCAGGGGAAGGGAGGTGCTCTTGCGGCACCTCCGGAGATATCTTGCCAATTCTTCAGAAAAATCCGTGGTTTCACCGGTGACCCCTTTTCGGGCCACGCAGTAAATAAAACCGCTGCCGGAAGCGGCGATGGCTCTCATGCGATCAAGAGAGGTCGTTGGTGAAAAGATGAGGATGGGGGCAAGGTTGTGCGCATGCATGGCATCCAGATATGCGCGCCCCTCTTCCGGAGGCAGATCCGGTATGATGGCACCTCGCAGACCGCCATGCGACATGGCCGTGATAAAACGGACCACGCCGTATCTGAAAGGAATGTTGTAATAGCTCATAAGGAGAAAAGGGATATCGAAGTTACGGGCAGCTGTTTCGGCCAGATTGAGACAGTCCTCTACAGTCGCCCCACCCCGCAAGGCCTTCTGATTGGCGTGAACAATGACAGGACCATCTGCAGTCGGTTCGGAAAAAGGAATCTGCAGCTCCATCAGATCAACCCCGGACGCCACCATGGCTTCGATGAGTCTTAAGCTGTCGTCAAAAGACGGGTAGCCCAGGACGATATGGGTCATCAGGAGAATTTCTTTCTCTTTCAGTTTCTTTCTAAGATACGACTCAAGCACCATATTCCTCCGCTTTGATTCCTATGAATTTACGCCATTGCGGATCGGAAAATGCATCGGCCACCGTGAATATGTCTTTATCGCTCTGCCATCACGGCTTTCATCAGAATATGATTCTTCTTGCCGGGATACTCTTCAATACCGCTGTTCACATCAACCGCATAGGGCCTTACGGTGTGAATGGCCAAATCGATATTTGAGGGTCCGAGCCCACCTGATAGAATAATCGGAATCCCCATTTTTTTGATCTTTATCGCAAGGTTCCAGTCAAAAGTTTTCCCGGTACCGCCGACCTTTTCTTTGGAATAGGTATCCAGGAGCAGGGCCCTGACTTTTCCGTGATATGCACGACTTGTTTGCAGACACGATTCATCCATTATCCGCAATGATTTTATCGTGTAGGGCATCAATTCATCGCAGAAAGCAGGGGATTCATCTCCGTGGAGCTGAACCAGATCGAGGCCACAGTGCTGCATAACTTCCCTTATTGTGGCCGGTGCTTCATTGACAAAGATGCCTACTGTCTTTACAAAGGGCGGAATGGCACGGATTATCTTGCGCACCTTTTGGGGCGCAATTTGCCTGGGGCTGGGGGCAAAGATGAAACCAATGGCGTTGGCACCGAGTTCGACTGCAATCGATGCATCCTCTAAATTGGTTATGCCGCAGATTTTTACTTTTACTTTATACATCTCGCATTTTACCGGCGTTAACGATTTCTTTTGTCTTTAGCGCCAGATCCTTACTTCTCATCAATGACGAGCCAACCAGAACCGCATGAATGCTTGTTGTTTTCAAAGCGAGGATATCTTCTTCTTCGGTTATGCCGCTTTCACTGACGCGAACGCAGTGGTGTGGTATCAGCGGTGCCAGTTCAAAAGTGGTATTGATATCGACCTTAAAGCTGTCCAGATCGCGATTGTTGATACCAATGATCTCGGCACCGCAGACAACGGCTTTTTCAAGGTCATCACTGCTATGGACCTCGGTCAATGGAGTCATGCCCAATTCCCGGCACAAAGCAATGTATTCAGTTAATTGCTGTTGCGACAGGATCCGTGCGATCAGAAGGATCGCATCGGCGCCGTAAAAAAAAGCTTCCCGAACCTGAACCTCATCGATGATAAAATCCTTTCGCAGGATGGGCAAAGAGATCGCCTTTTTCAGGCGCGGCAGATGATCCAGGTCTCCCTGGAAAAATCGCTGATCCGTAAGCAAAGAGATCGCCGCTGCCCCGGCATCTTGATAAATGCGACCGATAGAGATGGGGTCGGTCTTTTGGCAGATGAGCCCGGCTGAAGGCGAGGCAAACTTGATCTCAGCGATTAGGCTGATCTTTTGCGGTATTGATATGGCGGCCTTGAAATCTCTCAGGGGCAATCGTTTCTTATCCCTGTTGAATGGCATGCTCTTTTTCAGTCGCGCCACTTCATTTTGTTTCTCGGCAAGTATCTCCACTAATCGATGATGCATGCGAAGCTCCTTATGGTTAGCCGCGCACAAAAGGTTTGCACTGCCGTGTAAATTCAATCAATTGATCGAGCTTATAGCGGGCCTTGCCGGAATCTATGGAATCCACTGCCATTTGGATACCCTCTTTAAAATTGTTACATAGCCCTGCGGCCACAAAGGCTGCAGATGCATTCAGCAAAACCATATCTCTTTTCGGACCTTTCTCACCATCTAGAATGTGCCGGATAATATTTGCATTTTCCTTTGCGCCACCGCCAACAATATCCTCTAGGTCCGCTCTACTGAAGTCATACTCTTCCGGCGTCATCTGAAATGTGCTTATATTATCGTTTTTCAGATGGGAAACCTTTGTCGGTCCGCAAATACTGATTTCGTCAAATGTTCCTTCACCACAGACCACAAATGCCTCTTTGGTTCCCAGCCGTTTAAGGACAAGAGCGATCTTATCTGTCAGGCTTTGTTCATAGACGCCCAGCACCTGAACCGAGGCGCCGGCCGGATTGGTCACGGGGCCAAGGAGATTAAAGATGCTGCGGATACCGATCTCCTGTCGGGGTCCGGCAGCATGTTTCATTGCTCCGTGAAAAATAGGGGCGTAGAGAAATCCGATGCCGATCTCATTGATGCATTTTTCCACATCGGTACTGGTGACATCCAGATTTACGCCCAGGTTTTCAAGCACATCCGCGCTTCCGCACAGGCTGGAGACGGCCCGGTTGCCGTGCTTGGCCACCTTTATACCGCCGCCCGCAGCGACAAATGCGGTCGTAGTGGAGACATTAAACGTTCGGGTTCCGTCACCGCCGGTACCCACAATATCGAGGATCGTCTCATCTTCGATATTGATCTCATCGCGGTCGATGTTGACCAAATGATTATTGACGTTTATTTTTGTGGCTTTGGCCCGGATGGCCCTGGCAGCGCCGGTAATCTCATCAACGGTTTCGCCTTTTAATCTCAATGCGGTGATGAAGGCCCCGATCTGGGCCGGTGTGGCGGTTCCGGTCATTATCTCATCCATGGCTTTTTCCATCTCAGTCTCTGTGAGATCTTCGCCTCTAACGACTTTTGAAATAAATTCTTTAATCATGGTATTTTCCTCCGTTTATT
>CBDUUO010000456.1:0-3370 GCA_965370395.1 uncultured bacterium | reverse complement strand
AAAACTCACCGGCCGCTCAATTAATTGATTCGAGAAGTCTTTACAGGAGAAAAGATATTTTTTAGATGGCTTCTAGCTAATGTCGATTAAAGTCGGATTTTCATTACATCAGAAGCGGTTTTTCGGAAAATTAGGATGGTTAGGTGAATCCGTCATTATGATGGTGCACGCCTGGGGACACAGGGGACAACATTTTCGAGCTGTTCGGGCTTTTATTGGGAGGACATGTTCTGCCTGCAAACTATTCAACAATTTCAAGAATGCTACGTTTGTTTTGCTTGGCCGATGCTGCGCCCAATATGGTACGAATCGCCTTGGCCGTACGCCCTTGTTTGCCGATAATTTTTCCCAGATCATCTTGGGCTACTTTGAGTTCCAATACGGTAGACTGGCTTCCTTCGATTGCTGTGACCGCCACCTGCTCCGGGCTGTCTACCAATGCCTCCGCAATCCGTTGAATCAGATCTTTCATTTCCATAGTCCCCTCCAGTGCCTGTTCAACATGTAGACTAAATTAAATTCCCAGGCCTAAAAATATCCAGTAAAAAGCCTAGGGGTGCACTGCAAATTCGATTAAAAACCGGTTATTTAGAGCATTGAATGAAGGGCTACAATCCTTTGATGAGTGTAAAATCTGGTTCAGTTATAGCCGTTTATAATGGAAATCATTTTACCGATCTGATTGCATCATATTGTATCTTATTTAGATACTATTTTCAGTCAGTTTTGTAAATTATAAATAAAGCAATAATCAAAATTTTATCACCAACATCATTTTTAGAATTTCTGATAAAATTATCAACTGTAAGAGATAAATGACAATTACGACTTTATATCAGTTCAGGCAGTTTACAATTTTTGGGCGCCTTGTTTTCTGAAGGTTTATGTCTATATTTCTTAGTCAAAAGGAGAAACCATGGATTTTTCAATTCCCAAAAAGTTTTCCGAAGAAATCATACGGTTTAAAAAATTTATAAAATCAAACGTCATATCTGAACTGCCAGGATGGTATCAACGCCAGGAGATACCCGCTAAATTTTTTCACGAAATGGGAAAAGGCGGCTGGTTTGGGATTGAGTTAAAAAAAGATCAGCTACTCAAAGGCTCGGCATTGAGGGAAGCACTCGTTGTAGAAGAATTAGCAAAGGTATCACCGGGGGTGGCCGTGGCTGCACTGGCCCAAATTGATTTAGGGCTGATGGGTCTGTTGCTCTTCGGCTCTGACAGCCTTAAAAAACACTATGGCGACTCCGCTGTCAGAGGCAAAACGTTGATGTGTCTTGGCAACACCGAGCGTCAGGCCGGCAGCGATGTGGCCGGCATCGAAATGCGCGCCCAAAAGGTTAAAGGGGGCTGGCTGCTCAATGGCACAAAAGCCTATGTGACCAACGGATTGATCAGCGATCTGGCGGTGATTACGGCAGTATCAGATCCGCAGGCATCAAGAAACAACCGGCTGTCCATGTATCTGGTGGATCTGCATGCGGAGAGGGTTAAGCGAAAAAAGTTGAACAAACAGGTCTGGATTCCGTCTGATCTGACCCGACTGCAGTTTAGCGATGTGTTCGTACCCGAGGATCACCTTCTGGGCAACCAAAGGCAAGGGCTGCAGCAGGTGCTGACCGTATTCACCTATAGTCGGGTCCCCATTGCCGCCCTGACCCTGGGGACAGCTGTCGGCGCATTTGAGCTGGCCCTAGAGCATGCTAAAAAACGCAAAATATTCGGCCAGGCCATCACGGATTTCCAGGCAAAAACTTTTGAAGCGGCTGATTTTTATGCAAAAATTGAGGCAGCGCGTCTGATGCTGTGGAAGGCTTGCTGGAAAATGGATCAAAATAAAAATTTTAGGCAGGAATCTTCTCTGGCAAAATATCTGGCGGTGGAAATAGCCCGCAATGTGACCACCTGGGCGGCAGATATCTTTGGTGCTGCTTCGGTCATCCAGGAACACCCCATTCACAAATTCCCCATGGATGCCTGGGCGGCATCATTGGGTGAAGGCACCCAGGATGTGCAAAAATTGGTAATTTTCCGTAATCTGATGAAGCAATCTCAATAATGTCGACGGTTCGTTGTCCGTCGTCCTTTGCTACTGGTTTCAAATAGGTTTCAGGTGTCAGTGTTCAGGTGTCAGGCTGCGGGTCAATGACCTCAGACTATCAGCCAGTAGCCAGCAGCGAGCAGCCAGACGCCAGTGGCCAGAGACCAATAAACAAAACCACCGTAAGTAAATAAGAATTTTGAGCTGGATATTGCAGGATGAAATATTATGGTTCCAGGACAAGCTTCCCCAGCTGCCCCCCCTGCTGCATAATCTCATGTGCTTTGCGGCCTTCACTTAACGGCATCACCTGATCGATGACGGGTTTGAGTTGACCGGCCCAGAGCATAGCGATGACATCCTTAAAATCCTGATGGGTTCCCATGGTGCTGCCGATCAAACTGATCTGTTTCCCGAAAATGAAGCGGATATCGATTTCAGTTTGGGGACCGCTGGTATTGCCGACAATCACAATGCGGCCGCCCCGTGCCAATGCCTGCATGCTGACAGTCAGCGTTGCTTTACCGACATTATCAACGATCACATCAACACCCCGCTTGTCGGTCAGCTTGTATATTTCCCTGCCCCAATCGACCTGGGAGCGATCCAGCACGACATCGGCGCCCAGTGCTTTCGCCAGCTGTGCTTTTTTTTCATTGCTGGCTACAGCATAGACAAATGCACCGGCAAGTTTGGCAATCTGGATGGACATACTGTTAACCCCACCGCCGGAGCCCACAACCAGCAACGATTCGCCGGCACGTAACGCTGCTCGATGGATTAACATCCGCCAGGCGGTCAAGGTCACCAACAGAGGGGCTGCGGCTTCCGGGAAATCCACATCATCCGGCATTGCTGCCAGGCTGCCGGCCGGAAGCACAATATATTCGGCCGCGCCACCACGCTGATGCTCGCCGAGTATGTGATATCCGGGACTCACACTATCTTCACCCCGCCCGGTATATTCATCTTCAAATAAATTGACGCCCGGGTCCGCCACAACTCGTTGGCCTACCTGCCATTCTGAAACCCCTTCTCCCAATTCAACGATCTCTCCGGCCACGTCCGCACCGCACCAGTGGGGCATTTCCAGCTTAAGCCCGGGCCAGCCGCGCCGCACCCAGATGTCCACGTAATTGAGGGCGGTAGCTCGCACCCGCACCTTGATCTGCCCGGGTCCCGGTTCCGGATCCGGCACGTCCCCGTACTGAATGACATCCAGCTCGCCGTGCTGTTCAAAATATAGTGCTTTCATAACATCAACTCCTGTTTTTATGTGTCTACTCCAAAATATTCATGTCCCGCACACAAAGCAAGCTTGATATA
>CBDUUO010000455.1:0-3376 GCA_965370395.1 uncultured bacterium | reverse complement strand
CGAAGGCTACTTTTTCGGAAGCATGAGGATAAAGGGTATCGCCAGAAGGCCCATAATGGCACTTATAAAATATGTGGCGCGCAACCCGATCAGATCTCCGATAAAACCAACTACCACGACAATTGCCGAGCGAGCCATGAACCATACCATCATGAAAAATCCATTGGCGGCGGCTGGGCTGCTTTTCGCATGCTCCTGTACCAGGGCCAACATAACAGGAGTTGTCGACAGCAAGGTAAATCCGATAACCATCAAGGTCAGAAAACGGACCCATCCTCCGATCCAGGCAAATATTAATAAACTAACAGGCGCTCCCAGCAAAGAGGCCATGAGAAGTCGCCGTCGTCCAAAACGATCACTGAGGGACCCTGCCGTAAACACACCGGCGACACCCGTGATCTCAAAAACAGTGAGGGCAGCGCCGGCCAGCCAGAGATCACCGGTTTCCAATTTAATGAATGTCGGTAAAAAGGCTGTGATAGAGGCATGCATAAATCCGCGCGCCAGCAGTATTGCCGTCAGGGGCAGCAGGATGAACCTGAGTTCGTGCCAGGTTTCCAGGAGCGATAATTTGCGGCTCTGATCAATGGTTATCGGCACCTCACGAAAGTTAAAATTCAGCCAGGCCGAAGCGGCCAAACCAAAAATCATAATGGGATAAAAGCCTTCAAGCCCTAAAAGAGAAACCGCCCCGACCGCCACCAGGGGCCCGAAAGCCCTGGCAAGTTCACCCCCGGTCATGTAGAAACTCATCCCTCGGCCTTTTTTAAAACCCGACAGGCGGGATATCATTACCGGCGAGGGTACGTGAAAAATGGAAACGCTGATACCTGCTATAAATAATAAGATCAACAAGATGCCATAGCTGGGGGCAATCCCGATCAGGCTCATGGGGACAGCGGTCAGGGCCGGTGCGAGAATAATAAAGTAGCGGACGCTGACCCTGTCGGCCAGAATGCCGATATAAGGATTCAAGAGTGCGGGGAGTTGCATTACTGAAGAAAGAAAACCAGCCTGTGTCAGGGACATGGAAAGCTTTTCGATGAGAAGCGGAAGGAGCGGTGCCAGAAAACTGGAATAGATATCGTGGATGAAATGGCTAACTGAAAGCACCAGTATTCGTCCGGTTTGGAAATCGGCAGATTCCTGATCATGCGATTGCGGGTTAGTCATTAATTTCTGTGCCGGCTCGGGCTGAATAGGTTATTTTGGCGAAATGCCTTTTTCCTCGAAGAAATTAATGAACCTTAAATTACAAGGATTGTCAATGATGTTTGCCGATTCGTGTCCTCCGTATTCAGGTTTCTGAATTTTGTCGTTAATTCCCTTGCTTTTGCGTTGGTAAACATTATTTTAGGGATTCAATTTGATGAATTCGTAAAAAGCCGAATTCATCAAGTGTTTGGTGTTTCGTGTTTGGCATGAAATATATGATGCTATATCGGCATGTTAGAATACTAAACACTAAACACCAAATACAAAACACACTCGTAAAAAGGTTGCTTTTGTGACTTTTTACGAGATTATCAAATTTAGCTCGTGGTAAAATCATTTTCTTCAAAATGTACTAAAAGGAGATCCAACCATGGCCAGACGAGTTGTTATCGACGCCGACGAATGCATCGGGTGTGAGAGCTGTGTTGAGCTTTGTGCGGAAGTCTTTGCATTCAACGAAGACGAGGAAAAAGCAGAAGTCATCCTGCCTGAAGGCGGCCCCGAAGACTGTATTGAAGAATCCATCGAGACGTGTCCGGTGGAGTGTATTGCTTGGGAAGATTCCGACTAAACCGGCTTTTAGGGCATTATCATGGATACTTGCCCGATGGCGGTGTTGTGAGCCGCTTCAAAATGCTCGCGTACTGTCGTGTATGCTCGTATACACGACTTTTGAAGCGGCACACACCTTTTGAGCACCTTAATATTCTTAAATCAGGCGCGAAATCCCGCATTTTGCGGGAGCCCTCGAACAAGATCTATTACCCTAAAGACCGGTTTAATATTCTCCCTTAATAAGTGAGTCCAGCAACTTTAGTCACTTCTGTTTTACCTGACGTGTCCCACCGATGTGGTTGTCGGGGCGATGGGTGTGAGCGTTGGTTTGGACCGGCTCATGAATAGCCGCATGGTGGCGGAAGAAGCCAGACTTCCCAGGGGCAGTCCCACCGCGCAGATGATATAACCGGGAGCACGCAGCAAAAGCAAAATGAAGCCGGAGGCAATAATAGTTGCCAGAAATATCGTATGTCCGGCCATCACCGTGGTGGGTTTTTTTAACCAGGCAGCCAGCCCTTCACTTTGAGCCCGGACGGCCACACTGAAGGGATAAAATATCAAGGCCAGGGCGGTGATCCTGACCAGTCCCATATCTGGCGGCTTCAACTTTTGCAGCGTGACGTAATACAATTCAATCAGTCCGGGCAGAATAAAAATCAGCGGCAGCAGCCCCAAAACCACTCCGGCCCCCAGTGCAAATCGAAACGTCAAACGATCTTTGATGGCAGTCGGCGGAAACGCCAGTACCGTGGTTTGAATGCGCGTTGCCGCAAATGCAACTGGATTGGCCAATCCCAGAGCCAGATAACAGATCGGCAGCACGCGTTCAGGATCCGGCGCTCTGGCGATAAAGGCGCCTATTATGATGGCCGAAGCGGAGAGTAAATAACCGCCAATTGACAGTGGTAGATTGAAAAAGAAAATTTCACCGGCTCTCGGCGGAGCCACCGCTGAAGATTCCAGCTTTTTTAGAAATGGATGGGCAAATAATCTTGTCAGCAGACACTCGAGGGCTACGGGCAACGTCAGGCAGGCCACTGCCCAGATCGGCCCCACCAGATTCATAATGCAGAAAAGCGGGGCGAGGAGGGCAGTTACTACAATTCGGACAATAGTTGCCAGGCTGGCTTTTCCGGTGGCTTTGCCAATGTACATAATAACCAGATACGGGGTGCGCAGAAAGAATAAAAACTGGACCGGGATGCTGGCCAGCAGCGTAATTTTAGCCGGTGATTCGATGGAAGGCGGAAGCCCGATCAAATTGCCGAACAACAGGTGCGAAAGCCGGGGAATACACAGGGCAGCCTGAACGGCAATCACGCCTAAACCCGTCATCAGGACGACGTCTCGAAATTTCTGATAGCCTTCCCGGGAGGTGGCATAAATCATACCCGTTGTGACATAGGTGATGCAGGACATACCCAGAAAGATCATTATCGTTGTTGATTGGGCCAGCCCGGCAAGATTCAGAGGACCGCCGGGGCCGCGCGAGGCAACCATTGCTACCAGGGGATAGGAAAGGGCCTGAGATGCCGCCTGGAGTGCCAGCGGGATGAAAAATCGAGTGAGTTGCCGGTTGTTACGGGGGGTCGCAGGTTCCATT
>CBDUUO010000454.1:0-3377 GCA_965370395.1 uncultured bacterium | reverse complement strand
ATTATGGAAAGAACACTGGCAATTATTAAACCCGACGGCGTTTCACGCGGAATCATCGGCGAGGTGATTAATCGGCTGGAAAACAACGATTTTAAAATCGTGGCGATGAAACTGGTTCATCTGTCAAAAAAACAGGCAGAAGGCTTTTATGCGGTTCATCAAGGGAAGCCTTTTTTTGAAAGCCTGACCGATTTTATGAGCTCCGGGCCGGCAGTGGTGATGATACTCGAGGGTGAAAATGTCATTGCCCGCTACCGTGAACTGATGGGTGCTACCCACTACAAGGAAGCCGCAGAGGGGACCATCCGCAGAGAATTTGCAACCGATATTGAAAAAAATGTGGTCCATGGTTCGGATGCTCCGGAAGCCGCTGCTTTTGAGATGACCTATTTTTTCAACAGTCTTGAAACGGTCAGCTGATGCCCGCAACCGTCAACCTGGAGAATGTTTCCATTATTCTGAGCCGGCCCCGCTACCCGGAAAATATCGGTGCGGCTGCCCGGGCCATGCGCAACATGGGATTTGAACAGTTGATTGTGGTGGATCCGCAAAATTGTGACCTGTCCCGGGTTCTAAAAATGGCGACGCATGCCGCCATTGAAGTGGTCGAAAAAATGGAGGTTTATGAAGACCTGCAGACCGCTCTTGGGCCTTTAAACTATATTGTCGGCACCACCGCCCGTCTGGGGGGGCAGCGGCAGCTTGCGGGTTCGGCGGTCAGGCTGGCGTCAAAACTGGCGCCCATATCCGAGAATAATCGGGTGGGGCTTTTGTTTGGCCCTGAAGACCGCGGGCTGACCAATGAGGATATGCGTTTATGCCACGAACTGGTCAACATCCCCACCGCTGAATTTTCATCCTTGAATCTGGCCCAGGCCGTGATGATCATTTGCTATGAATTGCGGCGCTTCAATAAACCGAAAGCTAAAACGTTTGTGCCGCGTCTTGCCAACCGGCATGAACTGGAGGGCATGTATGCGCAATTGAAAGATATTCTGGTCAGAATCAGCTATATTCAGCCTGACAATCCCGATTATTTTATGAATAATATTCGCCATTTTGGCACGCGCATGAAACTGCGGGCCAAAGAAGTGAGCATTATTCGCGGCATTTGTCGGCAGATTGATTGGTATGGCCGGAAATGCTTGCAGAATGGACTGGAGACGGAAGGGGATAAGCGATGCGATTGATTCGATCCGCAACACGGTAACAGCCGGATCGTAAACGAACGGTTATGTTTTCTAAGGTTATGAGGGGTTTGGGTTGCATGTATTCAATAGTGGCTATCGGCGTATTCCACCCAGCCGCCGGCTTCCACCAGTGCCCGGTCAAAGTCAGATAGCGAAAAATTGATTTCTTCTTTTATTTGACCCGTCTCAATGATGAGCAGCTGTTTTTCCAGATGGGTTGTTACGATTGTTTCCTGATTTGCGTGGGATTGAAAGAGATGATCGATGGTAGATACCGGCAGCTCAACTGCCAGCATGCCGCAGTTGAACATATTTTGTCTGAAAATACGGGCGAAACTATCGGCAATTACCAGATTGATTCCGTTGGCCTCCAGTGCCCAGGGTGCATGTTCTCTGGATGACCCACAGCCGAAATTGGCACGACTGATGATAACGTTTTTACCGGGGATATCGCGGCTCATATCAAACCCGTCCAGTATAATATCTTCAAACAGATGCGGTCCGAGAGCCGCCTTGGAGATTTCGGTCATATATCTGGCTGCAATGATTTCATCGGTATTGATATCCGCTCGATCCAGAAACAAAGCCTTGCCGCTGAAGCTTTTTATTGTATCCATGTTTACCCTGATCCTTCCGATTTTCGTGGTTGCCTCCAACTTACTATCCCTTAAATAGGGGAGAATTGGTGATATGACCGGTAATGGCGGAGGCAGCGGCGGTGGCCGGGCTCATTAAATGGATCATGCCGCCTTTTCCCATGCGGCCGCTGAAATTACGATTGGTGGTAGATGCGCACACTTCGCCTTCCGCCAGAACGCCGGTGCTCATCCCCAAACAGGCACCGCAGGTCGGATTGGTTACACAAAAGCCGGCGTCCATAAAGATGCCCATTATGCCCTCATCCAGCGCCTGTTGGAAAATTTTTGGTGTTGCCGGTGATACGATACCACGGACATGGTCACTAATTTTATGCCCTTTTAATACCTGCGCGGCGATTCTTAGATCTTCGATCCGGCCGTTGGTACAGGACCCGATGTAAATCTGATCAACTTCAGTGGTATTCATCTCCTTTACCGGACGCACCTGGTCCGGTTTAAATCCATGGGTCACCAGGGGCTCCAGTTGCGATACATCGTGTTCAATTTCCTCTTCGTAAGTGGCGTCTGCATCCGGCCAGAATTTTTTAAATGCCTCCAGAGCGGTGCTTTTATTGGAATATTCATCCTGAATAAACGGCCACAGATATTCAAGCGTCGTTTGATCCGGATAGCAAATGCCGCTGGTGGCGCCGGCTTCAACAGCCATGTTGCACAGGGTCATCCGGGCATCCATGCTCATGGCCGTGACCACCGGCCCGCAAAATTCAACAATCTTATTGGTGGCGCCGTTAACGCCCAGCCTGCCGATGATCGACAGGATAATGTCTTTGGCAAACACCCCGGCCGGCAGTGTGCCGGTAATATCGATTTTGATGGTTTGCGGATAATGGAAGGCGCAAATCCCTTTTAAAATACCGACTTCAAGGTCCGTCGTCCCGACTCCGGCGGCAAAAGCGCCGAAGGCGCCGTGGGTGCAGGTATGCGAATCTCCCATAATGATGGTATGCCCCGGCCTGACAAAACCTTTTTCCGGAAAAAGAACATGACAGATGCCATTTCTGCCGATATCAAAAAAATCTTGGATCCGGTGCCGTCGCGCCCAATCCCTTAAGATTTTTCCCTGGTTGGCGGTTTTTGAGTCTTTAGCAGGGGTGACATGGTCGATTACCGCTTTAATCTTTCGGGAGTCAAAAACCCGGTCTTTGCCCCTCGCGATTAGATCGTTGATCGCCACCGGGGTTGTAATCTCGTGACAGAAAACGGCATCGAGGCGCAACACGTGAATATTATCGGTGGGATTGCCGATGCGGTGGGAATCGAAAATTTTTTCAGCAACTGTTTTACCCATAATGGTCCTCAAATAATATAAGCGCTAATTTTTTTTTACCTGCTTATCTGGAAAGTCCAAGTTGCTATTAGATAAACTCTCTGTGGGAGCGGCTTGCAGCCGCGAATTCAACTGATCTCCCGCCGCCGGGATCTCACATTCAATACCACTTGTTCTTGCTAAATAACCAGATTTTTTTTACCTGTAGATTATAATGCTCAAGCTAAATATAAGGCGATAAGCGTCCCGCACCCCCGCAGA
>CBDUUO010000453.1:0-3401 GCA_965370395.1 uncultured bacterium | reverse complement strand
TCCCGAAAATAATAACAACTTCAATATTTGCTATCACCATTTTGTTGGCATGTGGCCTGCCGATTATGGCAAAAACGGTTGAAGATCAATTAGGACGCGAAATTCGTGTGCCCGATGATCCTAAGCGAATTATCGCATTGGCACCGAGTATCACAGAAATTATATTTGCTCTCGGGCAACAGGACCGCTTAAAAGGCACAACCCAATTCAGTAATTATCCAGCTGAAGCAGCCAAATTGCCAAAAGTCGGCTCCTATGTGCGCCTTGATCTTGAGCGCATCGTTGCCTTGAACCCGGATCTTTGCATTGCGATTAAGGACGGTAATCCAAAAGGAATCATCGATCGCCTGCAATCTCTCAATATTCCTGTTTTTGCAGTAAATCCGCGTAATTTGGAATCAATGATGCAGACCATTCAAAAAATTGGCAGCATCCTCAATGCATCTCAAAAAGCAAATACATTAGTCAAGAATATGCGCAGCCGAATTCAGCAGGTGGATGCCCTCGTTTCGAGGATAGATCGCCGGCCGCGCGTATTTATCCAGATTGGGATCTCCCCAATTATATCGGCGGGTACGAATACCTTTATCCACGAGCTCGTTGTTCGGGCCGGCGGCATCAATGTTGCGGCAGGCAACAGAGCTTATCCGCATTTCAGCCGGGAGCAGGTATTAGTCCTTGCTCCGGATGTTCTGATTATTACATCTATGGCTAGATCGGGGGCATTTGAAAAAGCCAAAGCAGATTGGAATCGCTTATCGTATATGCCGGCTGTGCGCGAAAAGCGAATTTATATGGTGAATTCGGATGTGTTTGATCGTCCTTCTCCGCGATTATTAGACGCTCTTGAAATGTTGACCCGCTTGCTTCATCCGAAGCTATTTAAGGAGGGTCCGTGATTTTAAATTTACAGCATAATATCATCCGACTCATCTGGATTTCGCTTATTTTGCTGGTGGTCCTGTTAATCGCATTTTCACTGGGACTTTCCATTGGTCCCACCAAAAGCGGAATGCGATCCGCATTTTCAGCCCTTTTTTCAACGAATGAATCAGATTCCGTATTATATAGCATCGTTTGGCACATACGGTTACCCCGGGTGCTATTGGCAACGGTTGTCGGCGCCACGCTATCTCTGGGGGGACTCGTATTTCAGGCGTTACTGCGAAACCCCCTGGCAGAGCCTTTCATATTGGGGATTTCCGGGGGCTCGGCAATCGGCGCCATCATTGGAATATTGTTGGGATTAGCACGATTTCCGGGGATTTGCTTCATGTCTTTTCTGGGGAGTTTAGCTACACTGGCGCTGATACTGGTCATGTCGACCGGCAAATCAATATTAAGAAAGGATGCCCTGCTGCTGTCCGGGGTAATGGTCAATGCATTTTGTTCAGCAATTATCATGTTTTTGATTTCAATCACCCAGGACGCCCGACTCCATAACATCATTTTTTGGCTAATGGGGGATTTATCAACGGCTGACCTTCCGCAGGTTGTCATACTCGGCGCAATCCTTATTCCCTGTTTTATTTTGGTTTTTGTGTTTTCCCATTCAATGAACTTACTCCTGATGGGCAAAGATATGGCACGGACCATGGGAATCAACATAAAGGCCGTAACCATTACCTTACTGATTGTTACCTCATTTATGGTCAGCGCAACAGTCAGTTTCAGTGGTCTGGTAGGATTTGTCGGTCTGGTCATTCCCCATCTGTTGCGGCTCGTTTTGGGCCCCGATCATCGGTTTTTGGTCCCGGCGTGTCTTTTTGGCGGGGCTGCCTACCTTGTGCTTTGTGATCTATTGGCAAGAACCCTGCCACAGCAAGGAGAAATGCCTGCCGGCGTGATCACGGCCCTGATCGGCGCGCCGCTTTTTATCATTCTCTTAAAAAAGTCGCGAAAATGAAACCTGCTTTTGTTGTTGAAAATTTAAGCTTTGCGTTCGGCACTCAATTTGTCTTAAAGAATCTATCCTTTTCAGTTCCGCAAAGTGATGTGTTTATCATCATCGGACCGAATGGGGCCGGAAAAACCACGTTGATCAAGTTAATGGTGGGCATTTTAAAGATCCAGGCAGGTCAAATTGAAATATTACAGACACCGATTGGCAACTACTCGCAAAAAAGATTAGCAAAAGCGTTGGCTTATGTCCCCCAGGGATTACCGGTAGGCTTTCCGTTCACGGTAGAGGAAACGGTTTTGCTGGGACGCGCTCCCCACCAGAAAGTGTTGGGTCTTGCATCTCAAAACGATTTGGATATTGCTCAGCAAACAATGATGTTTACAGAAATAACCCATCTTGCCCGGCGCAAACTGGATCAACTCAGCGGCGGAGAGCAACAACGTGTATTAATTGCCCGGGCGCTCTGCCAGCAACCGCAAGTCATACTGCTGGATGAACCCACCGCATCTTTGGATTTATCCCATCAGATACGGATAATGGACCTGATGGAAAAGCTCAAGACCGAAAAAGGGGTAACCGTCGTCATGGTCTCACATGATGTAAATCTGGCTGCCATGTATGGTGATCAGTTGCTATTGCTCAAAGAGGGTGAAATCGTATGTATAGACTTGCCCAATGAGGTTTTGAATTTCAAAACCTTGGAAGAAACCTATGACTGCAAGTTGCTGGTCGATAAGAGTCCGCTGGGGAATTTGCCACGCGTTACGGTGGTGCCACATAAATTCCTTAAACAATAGACAACGTTAAAACTATTTAAGCGATAATACTTGAATCATAATATCAGCTATGAAACAGAAATTCTCGGTGAGATACCAGAGCGTTGAGATTATTTATCCGCAGATTACGCAGATTAACGCAGATTTAAAAAATTAATATTAAGGGCTATTCGTGAAAATTATTTCAGGGGCATCAAAAGTCCCCAATAATTTAGAAACTGCGTACTAAAGTAACGTTTTTAACCTATTGTAATCTGTGTAATCTGCGTAATCTGCGGATTATTTCTTTTGAGGCGACGAAGCAATCTTTTGCTTAATTTCACCGAGAATTGCTGGCTATGAAACTTTCGGCTTGACAAACATTTTGTAATTTCATATTGAGCAATCAAGGTGCCAGTTCGGCTTAAAAGGGAATCCCGTTAAAATCGGGAGTGGTCCCGCCGCTGTAATCGGGGACGAATTCTGCATCATGCCACTATCTGGTTGAAGCCAGGTGGGAAGGCGCAGTTAGTAGACGGATCCGAAAGCCAGAAGACCTGCCTTGCCAACTTGCCATAGCTCTGCGGGCGACAGAGATCGAGCATCTCATAAAAAAGGGTTAAGAAAACTGGGTGCAGCCCTTCAAGCGTTAACGCTTGAAGGGCTTTTTTTTTACAGCGGTCACCGACTAATTACTCCGCCCTGAAAAATAGCCATAACAGGGTTGGGTATAGTAAATTTGT
>CBDUUO010000452.1:0-3406 GCA_965370395.1 uncultured bacterium | reverse complement strand
AAAGTAATCCAAATGCGGCTGTTGAAGCCCTAAAATTAGGGTATTTTTCAAAGGAGTTATAAATGTCTTCATTTACCCATATCGATGACGAGGGACGCGTTCGGATGGTGGATGTGACTGCAAAAAAGCCGGCGGTTCGCACGGCAGTCGCCGGCGGGACGATCCATATGAATCCGGAAACATTCGATTTGATTCAAAGTCACAAAGTGAAAAAAGGCAATGTCCTTGAGACCGCCCGGATTGCCGGTATCATGGCCGCCAAGAAAACCTCCGAACTCATCCCCATGTGCCATCCTTTGAATATCACCCATATCCAGGTTGACTTTTCTCCGGATGCGTCTGCAAGCTGCATGGGCATTGAAGCAACGGTGCGCGCCATTGATCAAACCGGCGTGGAAATGGAAGCCATCACCGCTGTCTCGGTTACGGCGCTGACCATCTATGACATGTGTAAATCCCATGATAAAGAAATGACGATCTCAAAGATCCAGCTGTTAAAAAAATCCGGCGGCAAAAGCGGTACGTATATTCGAAAACAATGATAAAACCGATGAAAATTAGCATCCCTCTTTATTCCAAATGCGCCCTGGTTTTAACAGCCGCCCTCGCGGTTTTAATCGCCGGATGTCCGGCCCCCATTAAAAAGCCCCCGGAAGAATTGGTATTGGTCCGCAGGTCCATTTTTTCCTACCCGGATTTTAGTGATGATTTGCAACTCGAAGGATTGGAACACAGTATCTTAAAAAGCCTGGTCTACCTGCAAAGAGTGCCGGCCGACCGAACCTATCAATTTGGCAAAGACCGCTTTGACGCCGGCCATTTGATGCAATCGCTGCAGCATTTTCTGGATTTTATCCGAACAAATCCATCCAGCAGGGAATTAAAAAAATTCATACGTTCCAATTACATCGTTTATCAATCGGTTGGCAGAAATCAAAAGGGCGAAGTTTTGTTTACCGGCTATTACGAGCCCTATTTAAGCGGCCGTTTACATGGGGATGAAGAATTTCAGTATCCGATTTATGCCCTTCCAACAGATCTGATGAAAATTGATCTTTCAGCCTTTAATGAAAAATACAAAGGGGAAAACATCATCGGTCGCTACACCGGGCAAACCGTCGTCCCATACTATGACCGTCGAGAAATCGAGGAAGAAAACGTACTCGTGGACAAAGCCGCGCCGCTGGCCTGGGTTAAAGATCCGGTTGACGTGTTTTTTTTGCAGATACAGGGTTCGGGCAAAGTTTTTCTGGATACCGGAGAGGTGATCAATGTGCATTATCATGGCAGCAATGGTCAACCCTACCGCAGCATCGGCAAGCTTTTAATCGAAGAGCAAAAAATACCCAAAGAAGAAATGTCCATGCAAAAAATTCGTTCCTATTTGCAGGCCCATCCGGAGGAAATGGCACCGGTTTTAAATCACAACCCCAGCTATGTCTTTTTCAAGCTGGAGTCCGAAGGCCCCCTCGGCTATCTGAATGTATTGCTGACGCCGGGCCGATCCGTCGCACTGGATAGACGCCTGTTCCCGCCGGCTGCCCTGGCATATATCCAGACAAAAAAACCGGTGGTTAACAGTGCCGGCCAGATCGACAGCTGGACGGATTGCAACCGCTTTGTGCTCAACCAGGATACCGGCGGCGCTATTCGGGGACCGGGCCGGGCGGATCTGTTCTGGGGCAACGGACCCTATGCCGAAATTGCCGCCGGGCATCTGGCCCATACCGGCAAACTGTATTTTCTGATTTTAAAACCGGACAGACCAAAATAGAAACCGTTAAAAATGAAAGTAAAATAATGAACCCAATGTACCTGTCTGGGGACCGGTTGTCCTTGACACATTTAGCCGAAACCAGTAGTTAAAAGCTTTTTAATCGTTTTTTAACCAATCAAACCAATAAAACGAATTAAACCAATAAAACAGATCACCAGGGGTTTAATATGTTCGGTATCGGCATGCCCGAATTGCTGTTATTGCTGGCAATTGCGCTGATTGTAATCGGTCCGAAAAAACTGCCGGATCTGGCCAAATCGCTGGGCCGGGCAATGCGGGAATTTAAAAAAGCAACCAATGAGTTTAAGGAAACCCTCCAGATTGACGAGGATCTGTCTGATGTAAAAAAGGCCTTCGATGATCTGGGTGAAGATATCAAAGAATCCGTAAGCCTGAAGAATGACACCGCTGAGTTTAAACGTCCCGATGAGTCGAAATCTGCTGAAGACCATGTTGCTGAGAAGGGCAAAGACGCCGAAGGTGCTGTTAAAGAGGATAAAGAGGACAAACTAGAAAATGTGAAACAGACGTTTGATGAATTAAAAGACAGCGACCCCACCGCATCAGAAGAAGAATCAGAAAGCAAAGCTGAAACACCGAAAAAGGAACAGCACCAAGGATCCGGAAAAGATGATCGATGAGGAAGATAAAATACCGTTTACATCTCATCTCGAAGAGCTCAGGAGCCGGCTGATCAAATGCTTTATTGCGGTCGGCGTCGGTTTTGCGGCTTCTTACGGTTTCAAAGAGATTCTGTTTAATATCCTGGCCCAGCCTCTGACAAAAGTGATGGAACAGGGCGATCATCTGATCTTCACCGGCCTGCCTGAAGCGTTTTTCACCTATCTAAAAGTGGCGCTCCTTTCCGGCTTAATGCTGGCCAGCCCGGTCATCCTGTATCAATTCTGGATGTTTGTCGCGCCGGGGCTGTACAAAAAAGAACGCCGGCTGATGGTTCCGGTGGTTATCCTCTCCGCGTTCTTTTTCATTACCGGAGCGCTGTTCGGGTATTTTATTGTGTTTCCCTGGGGCTTTAAGTTTTTCTTAGGGTTCGCCAACGAATCCATCCGGCCCCTTCCATCCATGAAAGAGTACCTGGCTTTTTCGGCCAAACTGTTATTGGCCTTCGGGCTGGTATTTGAACTTCCGATAGTTTTAACGTTACTGGCACGCCTGGGAATTGTTTCGGTGGACTTTCTGAAACGTAACCGCAAATATGCCCTGCTGCTATTTTTTGCCGGCGCTGCCATCTTAACCCCGCCCGATGTGGTCACCCAGATCATGATGGCCCTCCCGTTGATGGTGATGTATGAGCTCAGTATTATCGGTGCCCGGCTTTTCGGTAAAAAAAAGCCGGCGCCTGAGGCTGAGGAAGACAAAGCTGAGCAGAGTGTATCTTAGATTCCGGCCAGCCGGATTCAGGGTCCCACTGTAAAACCCATCCTGAAACAAAGTCGTTTAAATCATTTGTCGTCTTTTTTGACCGAAAGCGCGTCTTTTATGGAAGAGGTGTAAAATCCCGTTTCAAACGACTTTATATCTGAAATTAAGTTTGATGGTTTCGTAAAAAGTCATATCGCCGGTCATTGCGAGGAACGAAGTGACGAAGCAATCCCATGATTTCAGAGA
>CBDUUO010000451.1:0-3406 GCA_965370395.1 uncultured bacterium | reverse complement strand
TTGGATAGATACCGGTAAGGTTCTGTAGGTAGTAAACAGTAAGCAGTAGGCAGTAAGCAGAAAACACTTGAACAGGTAGCAAATAGGGAAAGTTTCGTTAAAAAAACTTCAAGCTTCGATTAAAACGAAATGCTTATCTGTGACAGCTGCCGCTGTTTACTGCATGCTGCATACTGCTTACTCAATGAGGCTGGAGAAAAAGGTTGTGATTCTAACCCACAAAAACGGGGCATCATTTTACGAATTTGAAAGCCTGGCACCATTTTCGGAAATTCGTCATGGCATCTTTACGCGCCATTTTGGATGCAGCACAGGACCTTTCGAAAGCTTAAATGCCAGTTTCGGTCTGGGTGATACGGCTGCCCATGTAAAGGAGAACCGTCAGGTCATCGCCCGGGCTATCGGAAGCAATGAACTGATTTATGCGCAGCAGGTTCACGGTGATCAAGTCCTTATATTGAACCCTGAAAATTTCGTTTCCGAGGCTGACGCCGACCGGGTTCTGGGAACCGGGGATGCCATGGTTACCGATGCTTCGGGGAAATTTCTGACGATCCAACTGGCAGATTGCCAATCGATTTTGCTCTATGACGTGACCCGCCAGGTGGTTGCCAACATCCATTCCGGTTGGCGCAGTAGCATTAGAAATATTGTTGGACGAACGGTTCATAGCATGCGAAAACACTTTAAGTGTCGCCCCGCAGATATTATTGCCGGTATCGGGCCCTCCCTTGGGCCCTGCTGCGCGGAATTCGTTAATTATCGAAAAGAAATACCCGAAATATTCTGGCAATACAAAACGGCCAACGATCATTTTGACTTTTGGACCATCAGTCGCGATCAGTTAGCCGATGCGGGTGTTCCCCGAGAAAATATCGAAGTCAGCAACGTATGTACCTGCTGCAATACGGCGGTTTTTTTCTCTTATCGCGGGGAAGGGCAGACCGGCCGGTTTGCTTCGGTAATTGGCTTAATTAAAGAAAATAGATATGGCACAAATTAAACATGAAACCGTTCAGGTCCTGTCGAACATCACGGTGGGCACCGGGTACTATCGTATCCGCTTAAGCTGCCATCGGCAGTATGCGCGGGCCCTTCCCGGGCAATTTGTCATGGTTCGTTTTCCTGAACAGATTGATCCGCTCCTGCCGCGGCCTTTCTCGATTCATCGGCTAATCAAAAAAGAGGGCATCGCCATCGGTCTGGAACTGCTGTACAAGGTGGTCGGCAAAGGAACTCACTTGCTGTCCCTCAGAAAGCCTGGAGATCGTTTAGATTTGACAGGGCCGCTGGGTAATGGATTCGCCATTCCTGCCGATGTTGCGCATATCAAAATCGTTGCCGGCGGAATCGGCGTTGCCCCGATGATTTTTTTCTTAGACTACCTCAATGAACAGAAGCATGATCTTGCAGGTGTTGAGGTTTTTCTGGGAGGCCGGTCAAAAGCGGATCTTTTGTGTCTTGATGAATTTTCAACCTTCGGCTTACCGGTTCACATGACCACCGATGACGGCAGCTCAGGCGATCAGTGTCTGGTGACCGAACCGCTGGAAATCGCTGTGGCTGAAAACCGGCCGGATATCATTTATGCGTGCGGCCCTATGGAAATGCTGGCCTGTGTGGCCGGAATCGCAGCTCAACACAGAGTTGCCTGTCAGGTCTCAATTGAAACCATGATGGCCTGCGGCCTGGGCGCGTGTCTGGGATGTGCGGTTGCCGGCCGAAAAAGTTCCGATAAATATTTGCATGCCTGTTTAGACGGACCGGTGTTTGACACCCGGGAGCTTAGAATCTGAAAGGGTAAAATTAGCGTTGACTCAGGTGTTATCCTGTGTTACGTCCTCAGTCTTCATGAGCTGGGTTCGAACCTTCCTGAAATGGCGGAAGGTAGCTGAATTTTATGGAAAAAGAAAGCAAACGCTCGTTAAGGGAGCTGGCGTATTACAGCAGTCTGGGGTTGTCGGTTTCCCTATCTCTATTTATCGGTCTGGCTGTGGGGATTTATTTGGATCGCCGATTTGAAACATCGCCGTGGTGTACCCTTATTTTTCTGATGCTGGGGATTATCGCCGGCTTTCGAAACATTGCCATCGCGATTCGTAAAACAAGGAAATTCTAAGCGGCGCATAAAAAGCGTAACGGGGAAGACCTATTGGATATCCAGCAGCGAATCATTAATTTCGTCACCCGCTCCAATTGGATTTTGTCTGGCGTGGCGACGATCCTGGGATTTGCGCTCTTTGCACCGCATGTTGCCCTGGGCATTCTCTTTGGCGGGTTGCTGGTCACCATCAATTTCCATCTGCTGGCCAAAACGTTAAAAAAAGCCCTGACCCCACCCCATCTGGCATCCCATAATCTGGTTCTCGCCAAATATTACCTTCGTTTTTTGGTCAGCGGGTTTATCATCTTCCTGCTCATTGCCAGCCACATTGTTCATCCCGTCGGACTGGTTATCGGCCTCTCCGTTGTCGTTTTTAGTATCATTCTTGCAACCATCTTGGAAGTTAAGAAACTTATTTGTAAGGAGGCAGTCTAAGGATGGAACATCCCTATCTATTCGTTGTGAAATTTTTTGAGCTGATTGGATTTGGCCATTTCGCTCATGCTTACCCCTGGGTGATTTACTCCTGGTTTGTGATGATTTTGCTGATTGTATTTGCCTTCCTGGCCGTTCGTAAAATAGACATGATTCCGTCCAAAGCACAAAACGTCTTTGAAATCATTATTTCAGGGATAGAAGAATTTATGGTCGACATTACCGGTGAAGAGGGCCGGAAATTCTTTCCGCTCATCGCCACGGTATTTTTCTATATTGCCACCTGCAATCTGCTGGGCTTAATTCCCGGCTTTTATCCGCCGACCGCCAGTATTAATACGACCCTTTCCTGCGCGCTGACGGTGGTTGTCTTTACGCATGTGATCGGCATCAAGTTTCACGGCGCCAAATATATCAGGCATTTTTTGGGGCCGGTCTGGTGGCTGAGTCCCCTGATATTGCTCATTGAGCTCATTGGCCATTTCGCGCGGATCCTATCACTCTCCATCCGTCTGTTTGGGAATATAACCGGTCATGAACTGGTGCTGGGGATTCTTTTTTTGTTGGCCGGTGCGGCCTTCGCGCCATTGCCCATAATGGTTTTGGGCATTTTCGTCGCGCTCTTGCAGGCGTTCGTATTCTTGCTTTTATCGATTATTTATTTTGCGGGGGCCATGGAAGAAGCGCATTAGAAAAAGTGCCTAAAGTGAACTAAAGTTTGGAGTGACTAAAGTTAATGTGTCGCTGCGCTCCATCTTTTTTAAATTTAAATGGCAGAATTCCTTAACTTTAGTCACTTTAGCTCACTTTAGTCACTTTAGATCACTTACAAGTAGCTGTTAATGGGATAACAGAAGAAGCCCAACA